>CBDUIO010000051.1:0-12211 GCA_965367355.1 uncultured Flavobacteriaceae bacterium | reverse complement strand
ACATCATTTTTACTGCAAGCGACTAAAAACAAGCTAATTAAGACAGGAAAAAGATAGTTCTTCATTCAATTTATTTTTAGTTACAATTTACGACAAAAAGTAAATTACGCTAATAATTTTGTATATTTGCATCTATATCTCGTGTGAGCGGGATTTTTTTTATGCTGTCCAGATATCTATCGGGATTTTCAGCATCTTTTTATTTATTAAAACGATGAAGTTATGAGTAAAGTATCTTATTATACAGAAGAGGGATTAAAAAAATTAAGAAAGGAATTGAATCACTTGAAGGATGTAGAACGACCAAGAGCGTCCCAGGCTATTGCAGATGCCAGAGACAAAGGTGATTTAAGTGAAAATGCAGAATATGATGCGGCTAAAGAAGCTCAGGGCATGCTGGAGATGAAAATCGCTAAACTGGAAGAAACTCTGGCAGGTGCAAGAATAATAGATGAGTCACAATTAGATACTTCGAAAGCCTTGGTATTGTCCAAAGTGAAGATCAAGAATCAAACCAATGGCATGGAAATGATCTATACATTGGTTGCAGATGGCGAGGCTGATTTGGCTTCAGGAAAAATATCAGTCAATTCCCCTATTGGCAAAGGGCTACTCGGTAAGTCTGTTGGTGATGTTGCAGAAATTCAGGTGCCAAATGGTGTGATGAAATTTGATATCATAGAAATTTCCAGATAGTTATAATTTATGCCATTCTATAAATTAACTTTTCTACAAAATTTTAATCCTGTTATAACTGAAATATAAGTGAGTGTAACAGGATTATTTTTTATATTTACTACACATCAATACTTGAATTATGGCTTCTATTTTCACAAAAATAGTTAAAGGTGAAATTCCTTGTTATAAAGTAGCAGAAACTGATGATTTTTTGGCATTTCTGGATGTGAATCCAAATTCCAAAGGACATACCCTATGTATTCCTAAAAAAGAAGTCGATAAGATCTTTGATTTGGATGAGGACACCTATAATGGATTAATGAGCTTTTCAAGAATGGTGGGAAAAGCCATAGAAAAAACTATAGATTGTAATCGAGTTGGAATTTCGGTTATTGGCTTGGAGGTTCCTCATGTGCATGTGCATTTAATCCCATTGCACTCCATGGAAGATGCCAGGTTTATAAGAAAAGTTAAATTATCTCAGGAAGAATTTAAAAACATCGCTAAAGCTATAAACAGTAATCTTTAAACGGAGCGTTTTAGGGAAATCTGCATGGTTGTTCCTTTACCAATTTCAGAATACAATACTTTTATTTTTCCATTGTGGTAGTCTTCTACAATGCGTCTTGCCAAAGAAAGACCTAATCCCCAACCACGTTTTTTACTGGTATAACCAGGGTCAAAAACTTTATTGAATTTTTGTTTGGATATGCCTTTTCCCGTATCTGTTAGATTTATATGTACATATTTATCAGACGGAATAATTTCTATTTTAAGCTTACCCTTTCCCTTCATTGCATCGATGGCATTTTTTACCATGTTCTCAATTGTCCAGCTATATAATTGTTTATTAAGGAAGACTTTTATTTCTTCTTTTGGGACACTTATTTCAAATTCTATTAATTTAGATGAGCGGGCCTTTAAGTAGTCATAAGAATCCAAGGTTTCTTTTACGATATTCGCCTTTTCTAAAGTTGGAATAGAACCTATCTTACTGAATCTGTCTGTTATGGTTTTTAGCCTGTTTATGTCCTTTTCAATTTCTATAATATAATCAGGATTAACCTTTTCAGATCTTAAAATTTCAGTCCAACCAATTAATGATGACAATGGTGTCCCAATTTGATGAGCTGTTTCTTTTGCCATACCAGACCACAATTTATTTTGAGTTGCAATTTTTGAACTTCTGTAGAAGAAATATACAACGGCAGCAAACAAAATTATTATCAATAAAAGTGCTAAAGGATAATATTTTAATTTATTTAAAAGTGGTGAGTTGCCGTAATATAGAGTGCCTACAGTAACTTTATTATTATTTTTTGGATCAAAATATGAAATTTCAATAGGTGTATTTTCATTTTTAAACCTTTTAATGGATTTGTTGATATATGCAGTATCCTTTACTTTTTTTTCATCTATATTATTGTATCTCCCAAGACTTCCGTCAATATTAATGGTCAACATAGGTGTTGTCCTATTGCTGCTTAATATTTGTAAAGTAAGATCTAGATTGGTGTTGGTGTCACTTTTAACTAGTTCGGTTACGGCAAAAGACCAGTTTTCCATTTTGGTACGTTCTTCAGCCTTAAAATTCTGAAAGAAGATATACGTATTCCAAAGAATTAAAGAAATTATAACAAAGGATGCTATTATGATGATCCATCGAGCTAAATTTCTATTTTCAGAAAAAATCATTAATGAATTTTAATTTCAATTTTAAATATAATGCAATTATGTTAATATTATTGTTTTATATGTTAGTAACCTTTTTTTTTCATGCGATTCATAATACTTAACTTTGAGCAAAATTAATAGCAAATGAAATCTTTTGAGCCTAAAGATCTATCAACAGGGCAATTACATAGTTATTTGTTAAATGCAGTAGCACCACGACCTATAGCCCTTGCGAGTACTTTAAATAAAAAAGGTGTTCCTAATTTGTCACCTTTTAGTTTCTATAACGTTTTTAGTGCCAATCCACCAATATTAATTTTTTCTCCAGCTCGACGAGTAAGAAATAACACAACTAAGCATACCTTACATAATGTAGAGGAGACGAAAGAAGTCGTTATAAATGTAGTCACATATGAAATGGTTCATCAAACATCATTGGCCAGTACGGAATATCCGGAGGATATTAATGAATTTGAAAAAGCCGGATTTACAATGTTGGACTCACATAACATAAGACCTTTTAGAGTTGGTGAATCACCTGTGCAGTTTGAATGTAAAGTCAATGAAATAGTAAAATTAGGAAAAGAAGGTGGTGCAGGAAACCTGATTATATGTGAGATTGTAAAAATACATTTGTCCAGTGATATCTTAAATAAGGATAAGAGTATAAATCAGGAAAAACTGGATCTTGTTGCCAGAGCCGGAGGGGATTATTACAGTAGAGCTAAAAAAGGATTTTTTGAAATACCAAAACCGCTCTCCACATTAGGTGTTGGAGTCGATTCTTTACCGGAACATGTAAGGAACAGCATGATTTTAACAGGGAATGATTTAGGTATGTTGGGTAATGTGGAAGCCTTACCATCAAAAAAAGAAATTGAAAAGTTTATAGAGGAAGTCGTTGAAAGATATCCTATTATAAAGAATGCAACGCATAGAGAAAAACATAAAATTGCCCAGAATTATTTAAGTTACGGCGACGTACAAAGTGCATTAAAATTATTATTATCTTAAAATTAAAAATCAGGAATTAAATGGAAATACAAGGAAAAGTAAAATTCATAGGAGAAACGCAGACGTTTGGAGCGAATGGATTTAGAAAACGTGAATTGGTAATTACAACAGAAGAGCAATACCCACAGCATATTATGGTTGAGTTTGTTCAGGATAAAACAGATTTGTTGAATAATTATCAAATAGGACAAAATGTAAAGATCAGTATTAATTTAAGAGGGCGAGAGTGGGTAAATCCGCAAGGTGAAACAAAATATTTCAATTCAATTCAAGGGTGGAGAATAGAAAATTTGCAACAAGACACTCAAACAGGAGATATGCCTCCAATACCACCAGCCGATGCATTTGAGCCAGTTGAAAATGTTAATGAGGATGATCTGGACGATCTGCCGTTTTAGAAAACCGGGAAAACAAATAGTATTAAAATAAAAAAAGCCCTAATGAAAATTAGGGCTTTCTAATTTGGTTTTAGGTAGATCTTTATCGAAATATTATATAAGCAATGATGAAAAAGCTTTTTAACAAAGATCTATTCAAATTAAGTAAAAAATGATCACAATTCAAATTTATTAGTGATTTAAACATACTTTATTAATTGTAAGATTTGAAAGTTTTATCAAATAAAATAGAATTTCCTCCTGTAGAAATGGCTACAAAGGAAGGTTTATTAGCTATCGGAGGTGATTTAAGCCCTGAAAGGTTAATTCTTGCCTACAGGATTGGGATTTTTCCATGGTATTCTAATAATCAGCCAATATTATGGTGGTCTCCAGATCCACGATTTGTGCTTTTTCCTGAAAACCTTAAGATTTCAAAAAGCTTAAGAAGGGAATTGAGAAAAAATCGTTTTGATATCACCAGGGACAAGGCCTTTGATCAGGTAATTAAAGCCTGTTCTGAAGTAAGTCGACCCGACCAACCGGGAACCTGGATAACTAAAGACATGATTCAGGCCTATAGTGAATTGCATAAATTGGGTCTTGCAATATCTGTTGAGGTTTGGGAAAATGATATTCTGGTAGGCGGTTTATATGGTATTGACCTGGGTAACAATATTTTTTGCGGAGAAAGTATGTTTTCTAAGGTAAGTAATGCGAGCAAAGTGGGTTTCATTAATTTTATTGAGAGTACTGATTATCATTTAATTGATTGTCAGGTTTTTACAGATCATATGGCTCGGTTTGGAGCTGAGGAATTGCCCAGAGATGAGTTTATTGAAATAATTAGTGGTCAAAATAATTCCGATAATTTAAAAAATTATTGATATTAGCTAATTATATAGAATTATATGCTCACATTAGAAGATTTTCAAAAAAGTAACAATCCTGAAGAATTTAAAAAATTATTAAGATCTAAGTTTTCTGAAGACTACTGTGATAGTCTCATGTACTCGATTGAATACGAAAAGGAACTGATTAAACTGCAGGCAGAATTAGTCGATCTGCAACAATGGGTGGCAAAAGAAAGAAAACGAGTTTGTGTGATTTTTGAAGGGAGAGATGCAGCCGGTAAAGGAGGTGCCATTAGACGATTTACAGAACATTTAAATCCGCGTTCGATGCGAGTAGTTGCGTTAACAAAACCTACTGATGTTGAAAAAGGTCAGTGGTATTTCAGACGGTATATAAAAGAATTACCAAATCCGGGAGAAATTGTATTCTTTGACCGGAGCTGGTATAACCGTGCTGTTGTTGAACCGGTTATGGGTTTTTGCAACGACGAGCAGTATGAAAAATTTATGGTTCAGGTTACAGAATTCGAGCATATGTTATATGAAGATGGTGTCATAATCATAAAATTTTGGTTTTCTATTACCAAAGATGAACAGGAAAGACGATTCAACTCCAGATTGGCAAATCCATTGAAACAATGGAAATTTAGTGTTGTGGATAGAGAGGGTCAAAAACTTTGGGACAAATACACCTTTTTTAAAGAACAAATGTTTAGTAAAACCCATACTACATTTAGTCCGTGGATCATTATAAAAACCAATAATAAAAAGGAAGCAAGACTGGAATCTATTAGGTATGTGCTTTCTAAATTTGAATATGAAGGCAAGGGAAATTCGGGGATTACAACCCTTCCGGATCCTAATGTTGCCCAACGATATCATAGATTAGTAAAACAATTCGATTAGTTCATGAATAATTTATCAGAAAAAAGCTTAAAGCTTCTAAATTCAAAAAAAGGAATAAAGTACTTCCTAAGGGAGCCAAATATGACGCCATTAAAGGCTGTTAGAATCATGAACTATGAGAATAAGTTAAAAAAACTACAAGCAGAACTTATAAAATTGCAGCAATGGGTAGAAGTTGATAATGAAAAAGTTGTTATAATTTTTGAAGGAAGAGATGCTGCCGGAAAAGGTGGTGCAATTAGAAGAATTACTCAGCATTTGAATCCTCGGGAATTTAAAGTTGTTGCTTTGCCAAAACCAACAATAGAAGAAAAAGGAGAGTGGTATTTTCAGCGCTATATAAATAATTTGCCAAGAGAGGGTAAAATTGTGTTTTTTGACAGAAGCTGGTATAACAGGGCAGTTGTAGAGCCTGTAAACGGGTTTTGTACAGAAGAAGAATATAATATCTTCATGAACCAGGTCAATGATTTTGAGCGCATGATCATTGAATCGGGAATCCGATTGATAAAATTTTATTTCTCAATATCTAAAAATGAGCAGGCCAAGCGCTTTAAAGACATTAAATCAAGCCCGATAAAAAAATGGAAGTTCAGTAAAGTAGATCAGCAAGCCATAAAATTATGGGATTCTTATACTGATTACAAGAAAAAAATGTTTGAAAAGACTGATACAGAGATCTCGCCATGGATAATCATTAAGGCTAATCGAAAAAGTTCAGCAAGACTAGAAGCAATTAAGCATATTCTGGACATAATACCTTATAATGTCGCAGAGGAAGAAGAATAACTAAATTAAATTTCATTATATCTGAAGCAACTCGTTTCATGATCATTAACCATTCCAGTTGCCTGCATATGGGCATAGACTACGGTAGTCCCAACAAATTTAAAGCCTCTGCTTTTAAGATCCTTACTAATCGTATCGCTCAATGGGGTATTTGCCGGTAAATCCTTAATAGATTTAAATTTGTTTTTTATTGGTTTTCCATCAACAAAACCCCATATATAATTGCTAAAACTGCCAAACTCATCCTGTACTTCCATAAATGCTTTAGCATTACTAACAGTGGCGTGAATCTTTAATTTATTTCTAATTATACCGGCATCCTGCAATAATGAATCTATTTTTTTTTGGTCATAATTTGCTACTTTTTTATAATCAAATCCGTCAAAAGCCTTTCTAAAATTTTCACGTTTGCGTAACACAGTTACCCAGCTTAAACCTGCTTGAAAAGTTTCCAAAATCAGGAACTCAAAAAGCTTATTGTCATCAAAGATCGGTTTTCCCCATTCTTCGTCGTGATAAGTTTCATACAATGGGTCACCAATACACCAGGCGCATCTTTTTTTGCTCATCTGTAAGGTTTTTAAATTTGTTCTACTAATGTAATCAATGTTACCATTACCATTCTAAATTAAGATTAATTTTGGCAAAAATTTGAATATGGAAATCTTTCAGGATATAGATATACAACAAACAATTGAAGAGAGTTTACAAAATAGTTTAAGCTATTCAGAATACAGAAAACTTGTAGAAGAACTTAGTCTTCAAAATTCTACCACGGGAAATGAAAAATCAGAAGCTATGGCAGAATATACTAAGTTGAATGATAAGCGAATGAAGCGTTGGGATAAAACCTTAAAAATCCCACAGGAAACTGAACAAAGCCTAAAGAAGGTAAATAAAAGGATGACCTGGATCGTACTTACAGAGAGTTGGTGTGGAGATGCGGCTCATATAGTTCCGGTGATCAATAAAGTGGCTGAAATAAATAAGAATATTGATCTTAGATTTGTTTTAAGGGATGAAAATGAGGATTTAATGAATGCTTTTCTAACCGATGGAGGTCAGGCAATACCAAAATTAATTTCTATTGACAAAGAAACAGGAAAAGTGATAAATACTTTTGGGCCAAGACCATTTAAAGCCACAAAAATGGTTAACGATTATAAGCAAAAAAACGGGCATTTAACCCCCGAATTTAAACAGGATCTACAATTGTGGTATAATAAAGATAAAGGTCAAAATACCATTGAAGATCTTAAAAAAATCCTACTAGATTAATTTTTCCCGGCAAAGTTAAAAGTAATGGTTCCTATTTGAGATTTTCTTGAAGGATCTGTATTAAACTTAGCGTTATTCGCATATTCTAAAGCATGATCAATAAGGCATTCATTTGTTGAAGTCGATGAACCGTTAACCGAAGTCTCAATGACTTTCCCAATATCATTTACAGTAATATTAATGACTATTTTTCCGCTGGTTTCACAAAGATAAATAGGAGTTGGTAAAAATTTATGCGTTCTGTCAACAAGTGAATAAGACATAGTACTGTTCTTATTAGCACCAGTAGTAATACTTATTTCTTTTGATGAATTATCACCTTTACTTTTAGTCGATTTCTTCTTTTTAGCTTTTGATGCCAACAGGCTGTTAATTCTGTTGAAGGTTGAGTACGCTTCATCATCAGAACCATCATTTTCAGATTCCATGTTTTCCAAGGCATCTACATCATTTTGGGTTGTCTCTTCCTCTTGGGTGGCTTGAGCATACTTCTCGTAGTGCTCTTTTACTTTATCTAAATAATCATCATCCAGATTCTTTAAATCTGCAGATTCATTAAATGCTAAATTGGTTTGTTTGGAAGGGTTTGTAATGACTTTCTCTGTTTCTACCTCCTCTTTTATTACTTCTTCCGGTTCCAATTCATAATAACTCTCTGCAATAAACATCATTTTTTTAGATAAATGTAAATTGAAGAGCATAAGTACTATAATTGAGGCAATTAAAGTAGTTATAATTAGGGCTTTATGTTTTGATAATAAGGTCAATACGTTCGAAAAATAACAAAAATTTTGCTAATTAGCTTACTTTATATACGAAATTTTAGTTTGAGTGGATGTCTAACTCGTTAATAAAATCTTCAATAGATTGAGCATCTTGAACATGAAATTCACCTATTCTGGTACGTCTTAATGACGATAAATAAGCTCCGGAATCCATGGCTTTTCCAAAATCATGAGCCAGTGATCGAATGTATGTTCCCTTGCTGCAGACAACTCTAAAGGATAGAATTTTCTTTTCTACTTTAATTATTTCAAACTCATGTATTGTAATTTCTCTTGGTTTTATCTCTACTTCTTCACCAGCTCGTGCAAATTCGTACAGTCTTTTGCCATCTTTTTTAACAGCTGAAAAAACAGGAGGGTATTGATTGATTGTACCAATGAAATTCTTAGTTGTCTCATGTATTAGATCTTTTGTGATGTGATCTGTTGGAAATGATTTGTCAACCTGTGTTTCCATGTCAAATGAAGGTGTGGTATTGCCTAGTGTCATTGTCCCAGTATATTCTTTTTCCTGCCCTTGAAACAAATCGATTTGCTTGGTCATTTTACCTGTACAAATAATTAGTAAACCTGTTGCTAAAGGATCCAAAGTTCCCGCATGGCCTACTTTAATTTTTTTTAGGTTAAATGTCTTTTTGATCTTCCAACGCAATTTGTTGACTACCTGGAAAGAGGTCCAATTCAATGGTTTATCAATTAATATGACTTTTCCTGAAAGAAATTCTTGGGCCAGTACCATATTATTTAGAGAAGGTTAATAGAATAGTGGCAAATCCCACAACAAAACAATAAACAGCAAAGTAAGATAACTTGCTATTCTTGACTATGGAGATCATCCATTGACATGCCAGTAATCCTGATAAAAAGGCTGCTATAAATCCGATGGATAAAATTGTAAAATTATCACTGTCATAACTTATTTCCCCTGAAATAATATCCTTTGCAATCTTTCCTAAAATTAAGGGGACAACCATTAAAAAAGAAAAACGGGCTGCTTTGGTTTTATCGTCACCTAAAAGGACAGAAGTAGAAATGGTAGCTCCTGATCTGGAAATTCCTGGAAGCATGGCGACTGCCTGTGCTATGCCAATAACGACAGCATCTTTATAGGAAACTTTCTTTTTAGTGTTCTTCGCTTTGTCTGCCAAATACAGTAACAAACCGGTTATTATCAACATAGCACCAACAAGTAGCAGGTTTCCTCCAAAAAGTTCGGCAAATTCAGATTCATAAGTAAATCCGACAACAGCCGCAGGGATCATAGAAATTATAATTTTAGCAGCAAATTTTTTGTCTTCATTCCATGAAGAGGTAAATAAGCCCTTTAAAATATGCCATATATCTTTTCTAAAAATTACAATAGTGCTAAGAGCAGTAGCAAAATGCAGAACGACCGTAAATAGCAGGCTATCATTTGGAAGCGACTTATCTCCAAGAATAGCTTTTCCCAATTCTAAATGCCCGCTTGAAGACACAGGTAGGAATTCAGTTAGTCCCTGAACAATTCCAAGAATGATTGCATCTATGATTTCCATTTGGCAAAAGTATCAAATTAGACGAATCTATAAATACATTTTAAGGAATTATATAAACATCCATCCAATAATCATTACAATAGTTATACCTGTCAGCCCTTGAATTAAGGTTGAAACCGTTTGGCTTTTTAAAGCCGTAGTTGTATTCATTCCAGAAAACTGTGCGACAACCCAGAAAAAACTATCGTTCAAATGAGAAACTGTCATGGCTCCTGCGCCTACAGAGAGAACCGTTAAAGCCCTACCTAAAGCTGAATCTAAACCGAATGACTCTAAAATTGGAGCCATTATTGCCGCAGTTGTAATTATGGAAACTGTGGAAGATCCCTGTGCAGATTTTAAAGTGGCTGCGATTATAAAAGGCAGTAGAAGTCCAAGATTAAAATCAGAAAAACTTTCACCAATAATGTCGCCAATACCTGTTGCTTGAAGAATGGCGCCAAAAGCACCTCCAGCTCCTGTTATTAAAATAATTGTTCCGGCTTCTTTCAAGCCACTGCTTACCCAATTAAAGTGGGTGTCTTTATTCTTTTTAGGTTTTAGATTGAAGGATAGAAATACCCCAATGAACAATGCAATAACAGGATTGCCAATAAAATCAATGATAGTGGCAAAATTTCCTTCTCCAAACGGATGTGTTGGATAACCGGAAATGGATTTTAAGGCGATTAATAATATTGGTATTAAAATGGGAATAAAGGAAGAGGATGTTTTAGGTAACTTGTCTGTAAGCGCTTTTTCTTCATTTTCATCTATTGCAATATAATCTATTCGATTTTGAAGGTATTTAGCCCAGAAGTAACCCGACAAGGCTACTGGTAACGCTACAACCAAACCGAGTAAAATAACCAATCCGAGATCAGCCTCCAAAGCGGCTGTAGCAGCCAGTGGACCCGGAGTTGGTGGCACAAATACATGTGTTGCATATAATCCCGCTGCTAATGAGACTCCTAAAACTGCCAAGGGGATTTTTGAGCTTTTGCTAATTGCTTTATTTAAGGAAGACAAAATAATAAATCCAGAATCGCAATAAACGGGAATAGAAACAATGAATCCCGTTATGTTCATGGCTAAAACGGAACGCTTTTTACCAATGGTTTTCAATGCCCAGTTGGCAAGGGTTTTAGCACCTCCACTTTTTTCTAAATAGGCTCCAATTATGGTTCCGAAAGCGATAATAATTCCAATATTGCCCAGAGTTTTACCAAAACCATTCATTAATGTTTTTGTTATTTCAGATTGATCTAATCCACCAACAAAACCCATCACAATGGCCGCCAATAATAATGAAAGAAAAGGATGGAATTTAAATTTGGACGCAGCAACTACCATCAATATAACTACAACTACTAAAGCGATTAATATTTCCATTCAACTATATTTGTGAAATGTTAAAAATAACAATTTATAATTTGGGAAATGAAATTTGTAATAGCTCCAGATAAGTTTAAGGGCTCTTTAACCGGGTTACAATTTTGTGCTGCTGTAGAAAAAGCTATTAAAGAAGTTTTTCCAAATGCCAAAATTATTAAGTTACCATTATCTGATGGTGGAGACGGAACTATTGAAATTTTGGAATATCACCTAAAAGGAAAGCGTTTTTTTGTAAAGGTCAGCGATCCATTATTCAGACAAATTGAGGCCTCATATTTGTATATGGATTCCATAAAAACGGCATTTATTGAAATGGCCGAGGCTTCTGGGATGTATCTTTTAAAAAAGGAAGATCAGAATTGTTTTAATACAACTACTCTAGGAACAGGTGAACTTATTATAGACGCTATTCACAAAGGCGCTAAAACCATTATTCTTGGAATTGGAGGCAGTGCAACTAACGATTGCGGAATGGGTATGGCAACTGCTTTAGGCTTTAAGTTTGAGGATAAAAATGGTAAACAACTTAGTCCTGTTGGCCAAAATTTATCTCATATCAAAACAATTAACACTGCTAATGTCATTAAGGCATTAAATTCTATTGATTTTAAAGTAGCCTGCGATGTTACAAACCCTTTATATGGACAGCAAGGAGCAGCTTTTGTTTACGGTCCGCAAAAGGGAGCTTCTGAAAATGAAATCAATGAGTTAGACAAAGGGTTAAGAAATATAGCAAAGGTTTTTAGTAAGCAATTTGAAATAGATGTTCAAAATATAAAGGGAGCAGGAGCTGCAGGAGGTATGGGAGCGGGTTCATTGGTGTTTTTAAAAGCTGAATTAAAATCCGGGATTGATTTGGTTAAAGAACTCATAGACTTTGACGAAAAAATTAAAGGCGCCGATTGGATTGTTACAGGAGAAGGCAAATTAGATGATCAGACATTATC
>CBDUIO010000050.1:0-12446 GCA_965367355.1 uncultured Flavobacteriaceae bacterium | reverse complement strand
ATCTGTAAATAACTTTTATATCTGGAATAGGCTATTCTTTCTTCTTCCAAAGCTTTTTTTACCGCACAACCAGGCTCTTGAAGGTGAAGGCAATTATTGAATTTGCATTCTTGTTTTAATGCGAAAAACTCAGGAAAATAATCACCTACTTCTTCATTATCCATTTCAACAACTCCAAATCCTCTAATTCCGGGAGTATCGATGATTTTTGCCTCAAAACTTAAATCGAACATTTCCGCAAAAGTTGTTGTATGCTGACCTTGTAAATGTTGCATAGAAATTTCTTTGGTTTTTAAATCTAAACTGGGTTCTATGGCATTGACTAAAGTAGATTTACCAACTCCGGAATTCCCTGCAAACATACTTACTTTGTCTTTCATCAATTCCTTTACCTTATCGATATTTTTCCCTGTAATTGCCGAAATATCAATACATTCATAACCTATTCTTTTGTAGATTGAAGATAGATGTTTGGCTTCCAGCAATTCGTTTTCATCATACGAATCGATTTTATTGAATAACAAAATGGTCTTTATGGAATAGGCTTCTGAAGTTACCAAAATACGATCGATAAAACTTGTATATGTCTGAGGGTTTTTAATGGTAATTAACAAAAATAACTGATCGATATTAGAAGCAATAATATGGGTTTGTTTTGATAATTTGACCGATTTTCTAACTATATAATTCTTTCTATCATGAATTCTGTGTATGATTCCCGTTACATTGTCATTCTTTGATTCTAATTCAAAATCCACATGATCACCAACTGCAATAGGGTTAGTGCTTTTTATATCTTTAATTCGAAATTTTCCTTTAATTCGGCATTCAAATATCTTACCGTTTTGGGTTTTAACGGTATACCAACTTCCTGTAGATTTATAAACTGTTCCAGTCATTAATTAAATTGATTCTTAATTGCAAATTAACAACATTTCGGACAAAGAAAATATGTATCTTAGATTCATAATTCTAACTCATATATTATATCATGAAAAAATCTATTTTAAGCTTGGTTTTATTTTGTATTGGCATATTTACTTTTGCTCAAACAAATTTATATGAGAATCCCGAATTCGACAAGATTGCGGAATCTCATAAGATTATAGCCATTGTGCCTTTTAAGACTCAGGTCAAGTTGCGCCCTAAGCAAATGAAAGATATGACAGGTGAACAGTTACAACGTCTTGAAAAAGCTGAAGGAGAAGGAATTCAATCGGCAATGTATTCCTGGTTTTTAAAGCGTAAAAAAAGAGGTGATTTGCAAACTCTTGAAGTACAAGATCCTAAAGTTACGACTGCATTACTTAAAAGAAATGAAATTTCTTACGACAACATAACCGATTTCACACCTCAAGAATTAGCAAAATTTTTGGAAGTGGATGCCGTAATTTCCGGCGAATATGAAACAAATAAGCCTATGTCTGAAGGTGCAGCCGTTGTTCTTGGAGCTTTAGTTGGTTTTTTTGGCTCCACAAATAGTGCGGTTGTAAACATGAGTGTCCATAATGCAGTAGATGGTGTCTTGCTTTGGAATTATAATAAAAAAGTGAGTGGCAGTATTGGAAGCAGTTCTGAAGATTTAATTAATATTCTAATGAGAAAGGCTTCCAGAAGACTTGCATATACAAAGAAAAGTAAAGATGACGATTAATCTCTTTTTGAATTATCAATAAAAAAAGGCTCGCAAATGCGAGCTTTTTTTTAACCACCATTTGATTTGAATATTTTTTCCTGATGGTTGATTGATTCCTGATGAATCGCTTTAAACATTTTTAAAACGAATTCTTCACTCAAGCCATGATCTTCCCCTTCCAATACCATTTTACCCAAAATTTCATTCCATCTTTTAGATTGTAAAACGGCCACATTGTTTGCCTTTTTAAGATTACCAATTCCGTCTGATACTTTCATACGTTTTCCAAGTAATTCAATTATTTGGTTATCTACTACATCAATTTGAGCTCTCAAATTATTGATGGCAGTAGTATATTCAGCTTCCGGGTTTGTTTCTTTCCTTATTTTAAGATCCTTCATAATCTGGATCAATTTTTTTGGTGTAACCTGTTGTGCAGCGTCACTCCAAGCTTTATCCGGGTTATTATGTGTTTCAATCATTAAGCCATCAAAATTTAAGTCCAACGCTGTTTGTGAAATATCAAAAATCAAGTCTCTGTTACCGGCAATATGCGAAGGGTCTAAAATTAGCGGTAAATCTGGAAAACGATTTTGTAATTCAATGGGTAATTGCCATTCCGGATTGTTTCTGTATTTCGATTTTTCATAAGTTGAGAATCCCCTGTGAATCACTCCCAATTTTTTGATATCTGAAGCCGCTAAACGTTCAACAGCACCAAGCCATAATGAAAGATCAGGGTTTACCGGATTTTTTACCAAAACAATTTTATCAGTCCCTTTTAAGGCATCGGCAATTTCCTGAACTATAAATGGGCTTACTGTTGATCTAGCTCCTATCCATAATAAGTCAATATCATGCTCTAATGCTAATTCCACATGTGCCCTGTTGGCAACTTCAGTTGCTGTTTTTAATCCGGTTTCTTCTTTAACTCTTTGTAACCATTTTAGTCCTAAAGCTCCAACACCTTCAAAATTCCCTGGTCTGGTTCTCGGTTTCCAAATACCTGCTCTAAAATAATTTACATCTGTATCTTTTAACTCATTAGCTATCTGTAACACCTGCTCTTCAGTTTCGGCACTACATGGTCCTGCAATAACAATTGGATGATCCAGCTTAAGATCATCTAACCAGGTTCTTAATTCTTTCTTGTTATCCATAATTCTTCTATTCTATTCCTTTTAATATTTGTTTAATATGATTTGTGTTCTTCATTTCCTTATAAATCGCTTGAAAATCGTCGTTCTCCATTAATGTTTTAAACCGAAGTAAATTGGCAATGTATTCATCTAATGTTTCCAACACATTTTCTTTATTCTGTTTAAAAATAGGAGTCCACATTTCGGGTGAACTTTTCGCTAGTCGAACTGTAGATTCAAAACCACTGCCTGCCATATCAAAAATATCACGTTCGTTCTTTTCCTTTTCTATAACGGTCTTTCCCAGCATAAAAGAACTAATATGAGACAAATGCGAAACATATGCTATGTGCTTGTCATGAGATTCTGGATTCATATACCTTATCCGCATACCTAATTCATTAAAAAGTTTTAATGCTTTTTCCTGGAGTTTAAATGCGGTTTTCTCAACCTCACAAATTATATTGGTTTTATTTTTAAACAAACCGTGAATTGCCGCATTTGGCCCCGAATGTTCTGTTCCTGCAATAGGATGTGTTGCTAGTAAGTTTCTACGTTTCGAGTGGTTGGAAATAGCTTGACAAAATATCTGTTTGGTTGATCCAACGTCTATTACGAGGGTGCTATCAGAAACGGTATCCAGAACCTCATTAATTATATCTACTGAAGTGTCAACAGGAATTGATAAAATCACTAGTTCTGCATTTTCCAGATCCTTCAATTGGCTTTTCTTATCAATCAATTTTAAACCCAAAGCTTGATCCAGGTGTTCTTCATTTATATCAATACCATGAACTGTGCAAGCAGGATACATTTTTTTTATATCCAGTGCCATACTTCCGCCAATTAGCCCAATCCCTATTACAAAAACATTCTTCATTTAAAACCTATTAATTGCTTCCTGAATTTTTTCTTCATCAACACATAAAGAAAATCTGATATATCCTTCACCCTGACTTCCAAAAATACTTCCCGGAGTTATAAAAACTCCTTTGTTTTTGAGAATTAGATCCACAAATTCGATTGAGCTAGAACTACCTTTAGGTAACTTGGCCCAAACAAATAGCCCCGCCGCATGTTTATCATACGTACAATTCAAAATTTCGGCCAACTCCCAAACTAAATCCCTTCGTTGCCTGTAAATACTTGTTAAACTCGAAAACCAAATGGTACCGGAGTTTAATGCTTTAATGGCGCCTTTTTGCAATCCATAAAACATCCCCGAATCCATATTGCTTTTCACTTTTAGTATATAATCAATGTATTTCTTTTTACCAACTACCATTCCAACGCGCCATCCAGCCATATTAAAGGATTTACTAATAGAATTCAACTCTAAGCCAATATCTTTAGCTCCCGTAATATTTAAAAAACTCAACGGGTAGCCATTCAAGATAAAACTATATGGATTGTCATTAACTACCAATATGCTATTTCTTTTTGCAAATTCAACAACATCTTCAAATACTTTTTTTGTGGCTTTTGCTCCAGTTGGCATATGCGGATAACTTATCCACATTAATTTCACTTTTGACAAATCTTGTTTTTGAATTTCAGCCAGGTCAGGCAGCCATTTATTATCTTCCTTCAGATTATAAAAAACAGGTTTAGCTCCCACTAGATTTGTAACAGATGCATAGGTAGGATAACCCGGGTTAGGAATTAGAACTTCATCGCCCGGATTTAAAAAAGCCATGGAGATATGCATGATCCCTTCTTTGCTTCCCATTAATGGTAAAACATCTGTTTCAGAATTTAGCCTGACATAATATTGTTCTTTGTAAAAATTTGCCATGGCTTTTCTCAATTCAGGCAATCCTCTATAACTTTGATATTGGTGTGCTTTTTCATCTTTAAGGCTATTTTTAAGAACTTCCACAACTTGCGATGGTGGTTGCAAATCTGGACTGCCAATACCCATATTAATTATGGATTCACCTTTTGCTTCAAGCTCACTTATCTCTCTAAGTTTTTTAGAGAAATAGTATTCTTCAACAATATTTAATCTGTTTGCAGGTTCAATCATAATTTATGATTTATATATTCACCAAGGACCTTGAAATCCTGGGCCATTATTTCAATAATGGATTTTGCTTTTTTATAATCTTTATACTTTTCAAAAGTAATATCAACAAAAAATGCGTATTTCCATGGTGTATCAATTTTTGGTAACGATTGGATCTTGGTCAAATTTAAATGGCAGTCACTCATTACATTTAAAATGGTCGCAAGACTGCCTCTTTTATGATGTAACTCAAATTTTACCGATGCCTTGTTTATCTTTTCTTCCGGTATTTCTGAATTATTTCGTTTAACAATTACAAACCGAGTTTCATTATGCTTAATGGTTTGTATGCTTTTTGCCAGAATTGTAAGGTTAAAAAGTTCGGCTGCTAAATCGCTCGCTATAGCAGCAATACCTTTAAGTTCTAATTCCTGAATTCTCTGTGCCACCTCAGCAGTATCTTTATCCTCTACCAATTTGATATGAGGATATTCCTTAAAAAACTCCTTGCATTGCAATAGAGCCATGGGATGCGAGTATACTTCATTAATATCCTCAATTCCTTGACCGTTAAAAGCCATAAGATTGTGTTGAATATCAAGATAATGCTCACCTACAATATGCAAATGATTAGAATCGATTAAAGCGTAATTAGGAATAATAGAGCCTACTATTGAATTTTCTATTGCCATGATAGCAGCATCACATTCTTTCGAGACCAAACTGGCAACAACCTCATCAAAAGTAAGGCATTCCTTAACTGTAATAGCCTTCTCAAAATATTGCTGAGAAACAATATGATGAAACGACCCTACAATTCCCTGTATAGCTACTGATTTTATCATACAAATAAAAAAGTCTCGAATTTTCATCGAGACTTCAAATTAATTTATCTTGTATAAATTAAACATACATCGTCTCGTTCTCTTTGCTAAAGAAGAAATAGAACCAGTTATAATATGTATAATTTACTGCTGTCATTTAATTTTTTATTTGGCTAATGTAAATAATAATTTCACAAATCAAAATAGTAAAACCTTGTTTTTTACGTTTTTACTGTAAGTTTTAGACATAATTACCAAAATATCAGTTTAAACTTATATTATGCTTATTTTTGAACCAAATTTTTAACATGTCTTTAAAAGTAGAACAACTCACAAAAGTATATGGGACTCAAAAAGCTCTTAATAACGTTTCTTTTAGAGTCAAAAAAGGAGAAATTGTTGGCTTTTTAGGCCCAAATGGTGCAGGAAAATCTACTATGATGAAAATTCTAACAACTTATTTAAATGCCACTAGTGGTATAGCAGAAGTTAATGAATTTAATGTCTCGACGGATGAAATTGAAGTACAGCGAAGTGTTGGTTATTTACCCGAACACAATCCGCTGTATTTAGACATGTATGTTAAAGAATATCTTGGGTTCAATGCTAGTGTTTATCATGTTAATAAGGCAAGAATATCAGAAGTCATTACATTGACAGGATTAGATTCAGAATGTCACAAAAAAATCGGTCAACTTTCTAAAGGATACAGGCAACGCGTTGGATTGGCTAATGCCTTATTGCACGATCCTGATGTATTGATTTTAGATGAACCAACAACCGGTTTAGACCCAAATCAATTGGTTGAAATAAGAGAATTGATAAAAAATGTTGGTAAGGAGAAAACTGTCTTTCTATCTACGCATATCATGCAGGAGGTTGAGGCTATTTGTGACCGAGTTATAATTATTAATAAAGGAGAAATTGTTGCGGATAAAAAATTAAGCGAATTAAAAGATGATAAAGAACAAATTATTGTAGTTGAATTCGATTACAGAGTTGAAGAAGCTTTCTTAAAGCAATTACCTAAAGTAAAAAGTGTTGTAAATACCTCTGGTTTTGTTTATGAACTATCATTTTCCACTTCAGAAGATATGCGGTCTAAAGTGTTCGATTTTGCCCATGATAATGAGCTTAAAATCCTTCAACTAAACAAGAAAAATCAAAGTCTGGAAAATTTGTTCAGAGAATTAACAAAAGATTAATTTATAAATATTAACTGCCCAGTATAGTATTGGTTAACCTCAACAATTGATGGTGTTTTAAGAGAAATCAAATCTCCTGTTCCTCTCAATTCGCCAACTATGGATTCCTGCGGATTCACAATCATATCATTGCTTCCTCTGTGATACACATTTATATAATTTGCTAACAGGCTCTCGCCTTCAAATCTTCCCGCACCGGAATAAAATCCAATAAATAAATTTTCGACTTGGCCTGAAATGTAAAATGAAGAAATATTGTTTGAAACCACACGCAAGCTTAATGTATTCAATTGCAACTTAAAATCTCCTACGGTAAAACTTCCAGGCACAAAAAAATCTTCAGATAACAAGGATAAATTAGGGAAGTTCAAAGTACCTTGAGAAGATATATCGTACTGAGTAGAACTCCTAATAGATTTAATATTTGGAGCCGTAACATAAATTTTAGTAATTCCGTAATCTCTAACATAATTACATGAATTGTTGTCGGTAAGTATTAATTCATTATCTGCAACTATAACTTCAATATCATTAATCAAATTTTCACCGGTTTCAATAACTATTTTATAGTCTGAGCCTTCTGTAATGATCAATTCTATATCGCGATTCACCAGTATATTTTCAAAGGGATCAATAATTATTTCCTTTTGAATTATTGGTCCGGAAGTTTGAAAACAATCCGAAGTACTATCACTGTCGCAAGCCAGTAAAATAAACAATGCTAATATGTATGTTATTCTTTTCATGTAATATAACTGAGAATCTCAAACAAGTTCAGTATGACAAAAGTTACAATCTTATACCTACGCCTAGTTCCACAGCTTCTGCTTTGGCCCCATGGGATTTTAATGTTATTGCTCCAAACAAGTTCTCTCCAATATATCTTTTTAAACCCACTCTAAAATAAGTTCTGCCTTCAAAATCATAAGGATAGTAAACATAATACCCCAGTTGGGTTAAAAGAGAGAGTTTGTTTATAAATAATTCATGCCCTGCAAAAATGCCTATACGTCTATAGTCTTCATTTCCAATTACATTATTTTCCGGGAATGCAACCGAATTGTAATAGATCAATTCTTTTAAAAAATTCGAAAAGAAGACATCTGCACCCAGTTGAAATGCACTTTTATGATTGATGCGCTTATCTGCATAAGCTGAAAAAATATAGAATGGAAACTGTCCGCTTCCAACTACATCACTTTCATTAACACCGCTCCTGAATACCAGATTGTATTTTATGGGTTGCTTAAATTTCCCATCTTCCAAATCACTTATATAGTCCAATGCCCCATTAAGATCGTATACAATCCCTAAATTAACTGTTACGGAATTTATACTCGTGTTTGGGGCCTTTACATTCGCATTCGAGTAATGCAGTAACGCTAATCCTCCTTGCAATCCAAATCTATCAAAAATACGTTCCTTTTTGTAGTTAACCATTGCATAGGTGCTACTCATAAATTTAGAACCAAAAGCAATATTTTTTGGGTTTTTAAACTTATCATAAGGATTTGTTGTGAAGGCTAATCCCTGCCCTATTCTCACCATCAAGTTTCGCTTAAAAAAATAGAAATTATAGTGAGCGTATAATGAAACATTATTTCCTAAAACCTCATTTTTTAAATTTTGGTAGGCAAAGGACACTCCATAATCAGGATACCCATAACGTTGTTCCCAGTCCTTTTCGCCAAAAGTCTTTTTATTCCAGCTTATAATAACGCCTTCCGGATGCCCTGCAATCAAGTGAAGAATGTCATCATTATGCAAAGCAATATTACCCTTGAAGTAGTTCACATCCAGGTAGGATGATCTTTTAGTTTCCTGACTTAAGCCAATAAAACTGATTAAAAACAATGTGTAGGTTAAAAAATACTTCATCAATAAGGAATGTGAAGCAAAAGTAAAAGAATATTTTAACTAAAATAGTTTAGATGCAATTGCTTTAATATTATCACTCTTACCCATAGAATAAAAATGTAAAACGGGAACACCTGCTTCCTGGAGTTCTTTAGATTGCGCTAGTGCCCATTCTACTCCAACTTGTCTAACTTCCTTATTATCCTTACAGGCTTCAACTGCATGGATTAGATCTTGGGGTAGATCAATTTTAAATACTTGTGGAAGTAATTGCAAATGACGTTTTACAGCAATAGGTTTTATTCCCGGAATTATAGGTACATCAATTCCTGCTTTTCTAGCCAGATCTACAAATTCAAAATACTTCTTATTATCAAAAAACATTTGTGTAACAACATAATCTGCTCCGGCATCTACTTTTTCCTTGAGTCTTTTTAAATCTGACTGAAGAGAAGGTGCTTCAATGTGCTTTTCCGGATAGCCTGCAACTCCTATACAAAAATCTGCTTTATCATCAACTTCCATTACATCATGCAAATATTTTCCTTCATTTAAATTCTTTATTTGACATACTAAGTCCTTTGCATATTCGTGACCTCCTTTACAAGCCTCGAAGTACTTTTGTTCTTTCATTGCGTCGCCTCGTAATGCCATGACATTATTGATTCCCAAATAATGACAATCCACTAACAAGTATTCGGTTTCTTCCTTAGTAAATCCGCCACATAATACATGCGGTACAGTATCCACATCGTATTTATGTTTAATAGCAGCACAAATTCCTACTGTCCCGGGACGCATTCTGGTGATCTTTCTGTCTAGCAATCCTTGTTTTTCTATGTAAATAAACTCTTCACGAGAAGTTGTCACATCAATAAAAGGAGGATTGAACTCCATTAAGGGGTCAATATTGCTATACAGTTCCTGGATATTCTTTCCTTTTTTAGGCGGAATAATCTCAAAGGAAAATAAAGTCTTACCGTTTGCTTTTTTTATATGTTCTGTAACTTTCATCTTTATGCCTGTAAAAGCAGGTGTATCTAAATTAATCTTTAATTTTTGGGCGTTACCACAAGGGTCGCGCTTTTCGTTATATCTTTTTATTTTAACAACGTCTCGACTGCGCTCAAAGTAACAAATAAAAAGGATGTCACTGCAATCGCTAACGCACTAATCAGCTAGATTTGGGTTTAACCATTTTGTTGCTTCCTCTTTGCTAATTTTTCTTCGTTTAGCATAATCTTCCAGTTGGTCTTGATTTATTTTTCCTAATCCAAAATATTTTGCTTCAGGATTTCCAAAATAATAGCCACTTACACTTGCTGAAGGCCACATGGCTAAACTTTCTGTTAATTTTACTCCAATAGTTTCTTCAACCTTAAGCAATTCCCAGATCGTTTGTTTTTCCAAATGGTCCGGACATGCAGGATAACCCGGTGCCGGACGAATCCCTTTGTAACTTTCTTTGATTAGCTCTTCATTTGAAAGATTTTCATTTTCAGCATAACCCCAAAATTTGGTTCTTACTTCTTTATGAAGGTATTCGGCAAATGCTTCAGCCAAACGATCTGCCAAGGCTTTTATCATGATAGAGTTATAGTCGTCATGTACCTTTTCAAACTGAGTTGCCAATTCTTGAGTTCCAAAACCTGTGGTTACGCAAAAACATCCCATATAATCTTGTATTCCCGATTCCTTGGGTGCTATAAAATCTGCTAGCGCTAAATTAGGAACACCATCTCGTTTTTTTAATTGCTGTCGAAGTGTTATGAATTTATAATGATTATTTGTTGTTGATTGATGAGATACTGAAACGAATTCAGGATGACAACCTGCAGTTGTCACCTCAATATCATCATCATTGACCGTATTTGCCGGAAACAAACCAAATATGGCTTTCGCTTTAAGGAGTTTTTCGTCAAATATTCTTTTTAATAAAAATTGAGCATCCTTAAATAATTCTGATGCTTGATCCCCAACAAGGTCATCTTTTAAAATATCGGGATATCTTCCATGAAGATCCCAACTTCTGAAAAAAGGTGACCAGTCAATAAATTCCTCAAGTTTTCTTATATCAAAGTCCTCAATAACCTGAATACCAAGTGTATTGGGTTTTAAAATTTTGGATGCCTTCCAATCAATTTGGAATTTGTTCTTTCTGGCTTCTGCTATAGATATGTATTCTTTCCTTTGAGACCGATTTAAAAACTGTTCTCTGAATTTATCGTATTCCTGCCTTATTTGATCCTTATAAATTTGGCTATCTTTTTGAAGCAAATTACCAACAACAGTCACTGCTCTTGATGCGTCGTTTACATGGACCACTGTATAATCGTAATTTGGAGCGATCTTAACAGCAGAATGCGCTTTTGATGTGGTTGCTCCTCCAATAATCAAAGGGATTTTGAAATTTTGTTTTTTCATTTCTTTGGAAAGAAATACCATTTCATCTAAAGAAGGTGTAATCAATCCACTTAAACCTATAACATCCACGTTTTCTTTTTTGGCAACTTCCAGTATTTTTTCAGGAGGAACCATAACCCCAAGGTCGACAATTTCATAGTTGTTACAGCCTAAAACGACGCTCACGATGTTTTTACCAATATCATGGACATCTCCTTTTACGGTTGCCATTAATATTTTACCGGCAAACTCTTGCTTGCCATCTTTCTCGGCTTCTATGAATGGTTGTAAATAAGCAACAGCCTTTTTCATTACCCTGGCAGATTTAACTACCTGTGGCAAGAACATTTTTCCACTTCCAAACAGATCACCAACGACGTTCATACCTATCATTAAATGTCCTTCAATGACCTCAATTGGTGCAGAAACCGATTGTCTGGCTTCTTCAACATCTTCTATAATAAAGCTATCTATTCCCTTAACCAGGGAATGTGTAATCCTGTCCTGCAAGCTATCACTTCTCCATTCTTGAACAGCATTACCTTCATCTTTTTTATTTCCTTTTACCGTTTCTGCAAAATCTAATAAGCGTTCTGTGGCATCATCTCTCCTATCCAATAGAACGTCCTCTACTCGTTCAAGCAAGTCTTTAGGAATTTCATCATAGACTTCTAACATGGCTGGGTTCACAATCCCCATGTTCATTCCATGCTTAATGGCATGATACAAAAAAGAAGAATGCATGGCTTCACGAACCGTATCGTTTCCTCTGAATGAAAATGACACATTACTAACTCCTCCCGATACATTAGCACAAGGCAAATTCTCACGTATCCATTTGCTTGCATTGAAGAAATCTAAGGCATTTTTTCTATGCTCTTCCATTCCTGTTGCAACAGGAAATATATTAGGGTCGAATATTATGTCCTGAGGTGGAAAATTTACTTGGTTAACAAGAATATCATATGAACGCTTGCATATATCAATCCGTCTTTGGAAAGTGTCTGCCTGTCCATTTTCATCGAATGCCATGACAATGACAGCTGCTCCATATCGTTTTACTAATTTTGCCTGACGTTTGAATTCTTCTTCGCCTTCTTTTAAACTAATAGAATTGACAACACTTTTTCCCTGAACAACTCTCAATCCTGCCTCAATAATTTCCCATTTAGAACTATCGATCATAATAGGAATTCTTGCTATATCAGGTTCTGAAGCAATCAAGTTTAAGAATGTTGTCATGGCATAAACTCCATCTAACATGCCTTCGTCCATATTCACATCTAAAATCTGCGCTCCACCCTCAACTTGATGTCTTGCAACATCTAGTGCCTCATCATATTTTTCTTCTTTAATTAACCTTAAGAATTTTCTGGA
>CBDUIO010000049.1:0-12457 GCA_965367355.1 uncultured Flavobacteriaceae bacterium | reverse complement strand
CAAAAAATAAAACAGGAACAATAGAAAAAAGTTTTGCTACAAAGAAAGGCGATTTTGAAGATGGTGAAGTATATGTGCTGGTCAATGAAAATTCTGCTTCTGCCAGCGAAATTATTGCCGGTGCATTGCAAGACAATGATAAAGGAACGATTGTTGGCCGTCGAACATACGGAAAAGGCTTGGTGCAACGTGAAATGGAATTAGGAGATGGAAGTGCTGTTAGATTAACGGTGTCAAGGTATTATACTCCAACTGGCAGATCGATTCAACGATCATATGAAAATGGCAATAAGGATTATTACGATGAATATTTTGAGAGATTAGACAGCGGTGAACTGATAGATCCTGATAAGATTGAAGTTAATGATTCTTTAAAATTTAGAACACCTAAGGGTAAAATAGTATATGGCGGCGGCGGCATAATTCCTGATGTATTTATTCCCTTAGACACAAGCACTTATAATGAAACATTGACCTATTTATTAAACAGGGGAATTATAAGTTATTTTGTGTTTGAAGAATTGGATAAGGACCGCAAAGGATATGAAGGGATTACGCAGCAGGATTTTATTGATAATTTTATAGTTAGTGATGATGTCGTAGTCAGATTCCAGGATTATTTAAATATAAGAAGTGAACACAACATCACTTTTGTGGCATATAATGATACTGTTAAACGCTACATAAAAGCAATATTGGCAGAGCAGCTCTTTGGCAGAGAGGCTTACGAGCAAATAATCAATGAAAATGATTCAATGATTGAAGAAGTTATCAATTTAAGCGAAGAATAGTTATTCCACCTTATCGTGAATCATTGTATGGTTTCCATTATTCCACGAAGTTAAAATATCGGTTGCAACACTTGCTCCACTTCCACAAGCAATTGCAAGTTGACTTCTGTGACCAGCAAGAACACCGGCAACGTAGATATTTTCTGTAACCAGATGATCATCATTTTTTAACTGTATGCGTTCCTTTTGCGGAGGCAACTTTTTATGTGGCTCAACAAATTCCATCAATCCTTCTATATTAAACAGATTTGATGGGCCCACAGCAACAACTATGGTTTTCGCCTTATAATTATTCTTATTAGTCTCAACTTCAAAATAATCAGCGCACTGTTTTACAGAAAGTACTTTCTCTTTATCAATTTGATCAATGTGAGGATACAAATTCTTTAATTGTTTTATACCGTCTGATAGTATTTCAATACCAGTAGTTCCCGGTTTTAATCCAAGCACATTATTAAATAAACCCGTTTGTAATGCCGATGATTTTTGGTGCATGATTATCCCGATGGTTTTATCCTTAGCAAAGGGTTTGTTATTAGCCGAGCCCAAAACCAATGCACATGACATGCCGGCAGCTCCTCCTCCAATAATTAAAACATCATAAAACATAATTTTACTTATTTTTTTGTTCAATAATTTTTGATAGTCTTAATATTTGAAGCAATAAAATAGCACATAGTGCTGCTACAATTGTAGTTATTGCCGTGATGCTCTCTCCTTGAAACGGAGAATCAAGATCGACTCTTGTAGCATTATAGATAATTAACCCAAGACCAATCAATGAAAGAATGTGAATAACTATTTTCATAAGATATTAAGCTAAAAGTACTTTTATGTTTGAGGTAAACAGTTTAACGGCTATTGCCAGTAATATAACTCCAAATACTTTGCGCACAATATTTATTCCGGTACTACCAATTAGTTTTTCAATCTTTTTTGAAGTTTTCAATACTATATAGATGACAATGACATTTAAAATTACGGCAATTATAATATTTTCTATTCTAAACTCTGCTCTTAAGGAAAGCAAGGTGGTTAAACTACCGGGACCCGCTATTAATGGAAAAGCCAAAGGAAAAACAGATGCTGTAACTGCAGTTTGTTCATCTTCTTTGTACAGTGTAATTCCTAATATCATTTCTAAAGCAATAAAAAACAAAATGAAAGCACCTGCAACGGCAAATGAATTAACACCTATTCCAATTAATTTAAGTATGCTTTGTCCTAAAAAAAGAAAAACGATCATTATCAAGCCTGCAATAATAGACGCTTTCTCACTTTGAATATGACCAACTTTTTTTCTGAGGTCGATAACTATAGGGATATTACCAACAACATCAATAACCGCAAACAACACCATAAAGGCTGTAAAAATCTCTTTTATATTTAACTGCATTATTGTAGGGTTTAAATTTTTGGCAAAAGTAATGGATTCATCAAGATTTTCAATATTAATTTACACTAAAATTTATGGGCTGTAAAGACGCAATAAAACTTATATTTGTGGCATGTTCCAGTTAGGAAAAACTATAGTATCAGAAGATATCATTGAAAAGGATTTTATCTGCAATTTGTCGGCTTGTAAAGGAGCTTGCTGTGTTGATGGAGATGCGGGCGCGCCTTTAGATAAGGAAGAAGCTGCAATATTGAAAACAATATATCCGAAAGTAAAACCTTTTTTAAGAAACGAAGGAAGAAAGGCAATAGAACAGCAAGGAACTTCAATAATAACAAAGGAAGGAGATATAGAAACACCTTTGATTAATGGTGGAGATTGTGCTTATGTCTTTTTTGATGAGAATAAAATTGCTCTTTGCGGAATTGAAGAAGCTTATAATCAAGGTATGATCAAATGGAAAAAACCTGTTTCATGTCATTTGTATCCTGTTAGGGTTAAGGATTACAGCGAATTTTCTGCTGTAAATTATCATCATTGGCATATATGTGATGACGCTTGTGAATTAGGAAAAGAATTACAGGTTCCCGTATATAAGTTTGTCAAAGAAGCACTCATTAGAAAATTTGGAGAAGATTGGTATCTGGAATTAGAAAAAGTAGCTAAAAGTCTTAAAAGATAAATTCAGGCAGTTCTTAATTTATAAGCTTTTTCAATAGGGATTGTTATAATGACTTTAGTGCCAATAGCATTGTTGTTTTCATCATAAAGATCTTTAATTTCAACACTATATTCACTTTTATAATCTTTATAAAAATTAGCCAATCTTTCGGTAGTTATTGCTAAACCCAAAGATTTTCTGTTAAGAGATTTACTCTTTTTTATTTTTTGAGCCTCAATACGCCCTATACCATTATCTGTTATAGATATTTTTATAAAATTGCCATTTTCATTTGTAATGTCCAGATTGATTGTTTTATTCTCCTTTTTTGATGATAATCCATGCCATAAGGCATTTTCTAAAAAAGGTTGTAGAATTAAGGAAGGCACTTTAATAGCCTGTAAATCAATCTCTGGAGATATCTTGGTTATATAATTTATTTCATTTGAAAACCGAATATTTTCAATATTCATATACAATTCCATGGTTTCCAATTCTTCTGCCAATGTAATTTCCTTTTCTTTAGAAGCCAGCAGGATCTTTCTAATTAGTTTTGAGAATTTATTAAGGTAATATACGGCATTTTCCTTTTCATTATTTATAATATACAGTTTAATGGAATTTAAAGAATTAAAAATAAAATGTGGATTCATTTGACTGCGAAGCATGTCTTGCTCCAGAGTAATTATCTTTTTTTCATTTTTTAGCCTTCGTTGCCTGTTAAATATAAAAAATACACCGGCTAGAATCATTAACCCAAAAAGTGCTACTAGTTGATTTCTTCTGGATTCTTTTAATTTCAATTCACTTAAAGCCAGTTCTTGTTCAATCTGCTGGTTTTCACTATTTAGTTTTTCTGTTTCATATTGTATTTTTAACGTATTTACATACTGTTTGTTTTTATCTCCACTTATACTGTGATTAATCTTATCAGAAATAAGATAACTCTCAAGAGCTTTTTTATAATCCCCTTTTTTCTTATATAATTCTGATAAATGATAATTGGCTATAGCTATAAAACTGGGCTTTTTTATTCCTTCGGCAATTTCAAGGGCCTTTTTTAAATTAAATTCTGATTTATCAAATTTATTTAGTTCATATTGTGCCCAACCTAAACCAATATATGTAGATGTTATATAATAAAGGTCTCCATTCTTTATAGATAGGTCTAAATTATTATCAAGAATTTTTATAGCTTCTTCTGCATTTCCTCTCTTAAGGTATATTTGTGCTATACTATTATTACAGATTACTTTTCCTTCCAATGAATTAATTTTCTCATTAAACTCTAGTGAAGTATGGTAATTAAATAAGGCAGCATCAATTTCTCCTTTATCTTCATAGGCGTAACCAATATTATGATAATTCATGGCTAAACCTAGATCATTTCCAATTTCCTTTTCTAGGGATAATGATTTATTAAAATTCTGAATGGCCAGATCGGGATCTTTTACTGCCAGATACACATTACCTAAACTATTATATGAAACAGCAATACTTTGTTTTATGGATTTTGTAATAGTATTTTGCGATTCTGCCAGGGATAAAGCTTGTTGATGATAATCAAATGCTTTTTTAACATCATCAGTCCTTCGGCTAACAACACCTAACATATTTAAATTGATGATCTGCATCTCAATATTTTGAATGCTTAAGGCTAAATTGTAAGCATTTTGATGAAAAGCAATGGCTTGATTATATAGTGATTTGTCCCGAAACAATATTCCCAAATTGCATAAGGCAAAAGATTCTCCTTCTATAAATTTAGCCTCCTTACTTTTTTGTTCTAAAATTCTCATTTTCAAACTATCCTCCATGTCATTTTTGAATTGTTCTTCAAGTTCTGAGTATGCTTTAGGTCTTTCTTTAAGGATCTGTTCAACTTGAAAATAAAAATTTGGAGAAATTTTATTTTGAGAAAACAATAAGGTTTGGGTGCCTATTGCTAGATACATTGCAATTATTATTTTAAACCTGTTTGTTTTCATTGTATATTTTACATCAATTAAAGTTTTTCTAAAAAATCCGACTTTCGTTGTCTGGCAACCGGAATTCGATGACCTGATTCCATAACTACATAGCCTTCTGTTTTAAGAAATTCTTTTATCCTGTTCAAATTAATTATATAAGAGTTGTGAATTCTAAAAAAACCATCTTCAGGTAACAAGGAGTCAATTTCTTTCAGTTTTTTTGTTACCAGTAATTTCTGATTTTCAACTAAAAACAATGTACAATAATTTCCGTCTGACTCAACGAATAAGATCTCGTCTAGTTTTAAAAAGATTAATTTACCTTCTGTACTTATTGTGATTTTCTTTTGATTATTCTTAGAATGAAAATCCAATAAAATATTTTCAAGCCTGTCGCTGTTAATTATTCTTGATTTAAATTTCTTTATTTTATTTAATGTAACACTTAAATCGTCAGAATCTATAGGCTTTAAAAGATAATCCAAAGCTTCTCTTTTTATTGCTTTAATCGCATATTCGTCATAGGCTGTTGTAAAAACTACGGCGATATCTTTATTATTCAATTTATCTAGAAATTGAAACCCATCCATAGAAGGCATTTGTATATCAAGAAATAAACAATCTGGAATATTATCTTGCAGATAAAGAAGTGCTTCATCTGGATTTGTAAAAGTTTTTATTATTTCAATGTCATCATTGAAATTGGTAAGTTCCCATGATAAACTTTGTATAGCCTTCGGCTCGTCATCAACTATTACTGCTTTAAACATAAAATATAGATTCCATTTATAAATTTATAATTTTTATATGGTTTACCACAAATTAATCCACAATTTGTGTGTATTTATCTGCAAATTACATGATTAGTCTCAAATATAAGTTTAATATCTTCAATACCATCTATACAATTTTTATAACCAACTATACAATATAGTAGACAAGTTAGTCTAATATTATAGATATTCGTGATGTTATTAATTTGGCACTAGTTGTTAAACATAAAATAACAGAGTGACTTTGTGGGATTAGTCACTTTAATGATTAAATGCTATTAATCAATTGAAAAGCCAGAGGATTTCTGGCTTTTTTCAATCCCAAAATCTCTTCATTTTAATAATAACTTTTGGTAATGAATATTATCTGCATTGCCGGTCAGCATTATTACTTCTTTCATTTTTAAGAAATCCTTATTTTATAACTTGCGAGCCAATTTCCGATATTATAACATACTGAATAATAGCGTGTTACAATAAAAACTAAAATTCCTAAAATGTAAGAATAAACAGACCTCTTGTTAAAAACTTGTGGACAATGTTTATAAAAATACCTTTCTTTTTATAGTTCAAATTTGAATCTTTGCTCAATACAAAATGTAGTAAAAAATAAGTTTAATTTTTAAAAATAAAGTAACACACTATGTCTCAATATGTTGAACCAATATTAAAAGAGAATAAAGATAGATTCGTAATTTTTCCAATTCAACATCATGACATATGGGAATGGTATAAAAAACAAGAAGCAAGTTTTTGGACTGCCGAAGAAATAGACCTTCATCAGGATCTAACAGACTGGGCGACAAAGTTAACTGATGATGAGAGATACTTTATTAAACATATTTTAGCGTTTTTTGCAGCTAGTGATGGAATTGTTAATGAAAATCTTGCTGAGAATTTTGTAAGTGAAGTACAATACAGTGAGGCCAAATTCTTTTATGGATTTCAGATCATGATGGAAAATATTCATTCTGAAGTATATTCACTCCTTATTGATACTTATGTCAAGGATGAGAAAGAAAAGAATATATTATTTAATGCCATAGAAAATTTTCCGGCTATCAAAGAAAAGGCAGATTGGGCTTTAAAGTGGATTGAATCACCAAGTTTTGCAGAGAGACTGATAGCTTTTGCTGCAGTAGAAGGGATTTTCTTTTCTGGGAGTTTTTGTTCCATTTTTTGGTTAAAAAAGAGAGGATTATTACCTGGTTTAACGTTCTCGAACGAACTTATCTCACGAGATGAAGGTTTGCATTGTGATTTTGCAGTGCATTTGCATAATCATCATATAGTTAATAAAGTCCCAAAGGAAAAAATAACGCACATTCTTACTAATGCTTTGGATATTGAAAGAGGATTTATCACAGAATCCTTACCAGTAAGTTTGATAGGTATGAATGCAAAACTTATGACCCAATATCTGGAATTTGTAACCGATAGACTATTGGTTGAATTCGGCTGCGATAAAGTCTATAACTCTACAAATCCATTTGATTTTATGGATATGATTTCACTTCAAGGTAAGACCAATTTCTTTGAAAAACGTGTCTCGGAATATCAAAAAGCAGGAGTCTTAAACAAAGAGGAAGAGGAGGATAAATTCAGTTTTGACGCTGATTTTTAGTTTGACAGGTTCATAAAAACTCATCAATGTTGACCCTAATCTGATAGTTTTATACTAATCAGAAGTACAGGAATTGACTTTAAACAAAATACAATTCAAAAATTAATAATAAATAGCATATAATCTAACCACAATTCTGTCTTCAAATTCAGGATTACCAAAAAAAATAATGTAAATGTTTGTAGTAAAAAGAGATGGCAAAAAAGAACCTATGATGTTCGATAAAATCACAGCAAGGGTAAGAAAGCTGTGTTATGGTTTGAATGAACTTGTAGATCCCGTTAAAGTTGCAATGCGAGTAATAGAAGGTTTATATGATGGAGTGACAACTAGCGAATTAGACAATCTTGCAGCCGAAATTGCGGCTACATTAACAACTGCTCATCCCGATTATGCCAAATTAGCCGCAAGAATTTCAGTATCAAATTTGCACAAAAACACTAAGAAAACTTTTAGTGAAGTGATGGAGGACCTTTATACTTATGTAAACCCAAGAACAGGAAAAAAGGCACCTTTATTGGCTGATAATGTATATAAAGTTATTATGGATAATAAAGAAAAACTGGATTCTACCATTATCTATAACAGAGACTTTGGATATGACTATTTTGGATTTAAGACCTTAGAACGCTCATATCTTTTAAAATTGAACGGAAAAATAGCAGAAAGACCTCAGCACATGCTAATGCGTGTTTCAATTGGGATTCATTTAGATGATATTGATTCTGCCATTGAAACCTATGAGTTAATGTCTAAAAAATATTTTACTCACGCCACACCAACATTGTTCAATTCGGGTACGCCAAAGCCACAAATGTCATCTTGTTTCCTGCTAACCATGAAAGAAGACAGCATTGATGGAATTTATGATACATTAAAACAAACTGCTAAAATATCTCAATCAGCAGGTGGAATAGGATTATCTATTCATAATATAAGAGCCACCGGAAGTTATATTGCCGGAACCAATGGTACTTCTAATGGTATCGTTCCTATGTTACAGGTTTTTAACGATACGGCACGATATGTAGATCAGGGTGGTGGCAAACGAAAAGGTAGTTTTGCCATTTATATTGAACCATGGCATGCCGATATTTTTGAATTTTTAGATCTTAAAAAAAATCATGGAAAAGAGGAGATGCGTGCAAGAGATTTATTTTATGCGATGTGGATTCCGGATCTGTTTATGAAACGTGTACAGGATAATGGGGAATGGACACTCATGTGTCCTAATGAATGTCCGGGCTTAGCTGATACTCACAGCAAAGAGTTTGAAGCGTTGTATACAAAGTATGAATTAGAAGATAAAGGAAGAAAAACGATAAAAGCAAGAGACCTTTGGGAGAAAATACTTGAATCTCAAATAGAAACAGGGACGCCTTATATGTTGTACAAAGATGCAGCTAATAGCAAATCAAATCAACAAAATTTAGGAACGATTCGATCGTCAAATCTATGTACCGAAATCCTTGAATTCACATCTCCTGATGAGGTAGCAGTTTGTAATTTAGCTTCCATCGCGTTACCAATGTTCATCAAAAACGGTGAATTTGATCACAAAGAGTTGTTTAGAATTACAAAACGAGTAACTAAAAACCTGAATAAAGTAATTGACAGGAATTACTATCCTGTTAAGGAAGCGGAAAATTCTAACTTCAGGCACAGACCCATTGGCTTAGGTGTACAAGGGCTGGCAGATACTTTTATAAAGTTGCGATTGCCTTTCACTTGTGATGAAGCTAAACAGTTGAACCAGGATATATTTGAAACATTATATTATGCGGCAGTAACTGCAAGTATGGAAGAAGCAGAAAAAGATGGCCCATACCAAACATATGAAGGATCTCCCATTAGCAAAGGTGAATTTCAGCATAATTTATGGGGATTAAAGGATGAAGAATTAAGTGGTCGTTGGGACTGGGCAAAACTTCGAAAGGAAGTTAAAAAACATGGAGTTAGAAACTCACTTTTAGTTGCTCCGATGCCAACAGCATCGACCTCTCAGATATTAGGGAATAATGAGTGCTTTGAACCTTATACATCCAATATTTATACAAGAAGAGTGCTGTCAGGTGAATTTATAATTGTAAACCAACACTTATTGGAAGATCTGGTTGAATTGGGTTTATGGAATGATGGATTGAAACAGGAAATCATGCGTGCTAACGGGTCAGTACAAAATATTGACAATATACCAAATGATATAAAAGAACTTTACAAAACAGTTTGGGAACTAAGCATGAAGGACATCATTGATATGTCAAGGCAGCGTGGCTATTTCATTGATCAATCACAGTCATTGAATCTGTTTTTAGAAGGAGCTACTATGGCAAAACTCACATCAATGCATTTCTATGCCTGGAAGAGCGGATTGAAAACAGGTATGTATTATTTACGTACTAAAAGTGCAGTAGATGCCATTAAATTCACTCTAGATAATAAAAAGAAAGAAGAGCCAGTTTCAGAAGCAATTGAAACTGTCAATCCAATAGTAAACAAACAACAACAAAAAGCAGCAATTACGGCTGAGAAATTTGTTCAAAAAACCACAGAAGTTGAACCTATGTCGGCTGAAGAAATGAAAGTTTTGATCGCTCAAGCTAAGGAAGCAGAGGGTGATGACTGTTTAATGTGCGGTTCTTAAAATATGTCCTGTTAATTCAGGAACCTACTTAAATGTTAAGAAACACCTCCTTTTGAGGTGTTTTTTTTATTTTAGAATTTAAAATAATGTATTTTATCGATATTAAATATTGTTTTATCGAAATGTAAAATTACATTACATTTTATATCTAAATCATAGTTATATTTATTACTAATAAACACAAAATTAATTGGTTAATAGCAAATAAATTAATGTAATACGTTTATTTAACTTGTTTTATTGGAGTTTTTAATTAAAATCTTGTCCCTAACCAAGATTGAAAATTTATTTAAAATAAGTATTCTGTATTAAATTAATTTAATCCCACAGTTGTAGGAATTAATTTTGTTCGTCTAAAGGGAAATTCCACAAACAACATTTTTAAAGTTAAAGATAGCTAGATGTGCTAATACAAGATCATTGGTGCACATAAAAAGTTATCATTATATAAACGATTAATACAGGCCATGCGTAGTTTTGTTATTATAGTATTTCTTTTATTTTTGGCCACTACAAGTGTGGTGTCACAAAGTATTAGAAAGAATTACAGGGAAATGACGACCGCTGAAAAGACGGCTGTTGTGAATGCGTTTGTTCAACTAAAATCTGGCGTGTTTGATGATCTAACCGCGACTCATCAGAATTCTTTTTCTGACATCCATTTTAATTTAAGAGCCCCCACTTATAACCCCAATGTTGATGTATTTTTCCCTTGGCATCGCAGGCAAATATTGGAGTTGGAACAGGCCATGCAGGCCATAAACTCTAAAATTACAATCCCTTTTTGGGACTGGGTAGTTGATGGTTCAACTACAGATCCTCTTTGGGACAATGATTTTATGGGCGGGTTTGATAATAATTCACATCCAAATAATTTTAGTGATATAAGTAGAAATTTGGGCAGTAGTGGTCATTTGCCCAGTAGTAGTGAAGTTAATGGGGTACAAAATATAAATCCCGGAACGCCGCCTCCTAATTACAATTATTATGTTGCTTATTCTGCTGAAATGGAAAATGAATGGGTACACAAAGGTGGGCATATATGGGTTGGAGGTACTATGAATTCACCTGGTTCTCCCGGGGATCCTGTTTTTTATTTACACCACGCCATGATAGATAAACTCTGGCAAGAATGGATAGAAAATCATGGATTTTCGTCTGGCACAGATATGTATACCAAAACGAATATGCCAAGATATGATGGTGGTGACGCTCCAACTGTGAACCCCGATGATATAAAAGACTCAAAAAAAATAGGGGTGTTTTATGCGGAAAACCAATTGGCAGAACTTCAGGACTATACTGTAGGCCAGCCTGTTTCAACAGGAATTACTCCTAATGCTGTAGAGGTATTTTATTATCAATATACTATTGAAGCCAAGGATAATTTTATTATTCCATCCGGAAAAACAGCATTATTGGAATCTGTGAATGAAGTGACTTTAAAACCAGGGTTCCATGCCCAAAATGGTTCAACATTTACTGCAACAATTGACACAGATCCTGGTAATTTAAAAGTTAACATAGTTCAGGACCCACTTACCAAAATTAGTAGATTCCTCAATTATAGGGTAATAGAAGAAGTCTATTCCGAAGAAGGTTTCCAGAAATTAATAAACGCAAAGGCTAAGATATTGGTAGATCCTAAAAGAAAGGATAATATGGAACTGGAATTTAAAGAGCCTTGCAGTCCATGTGAAATAGAAATTGTGAATTCTCAAAACATTTTAGTCTTAAAGCAAGTATTGAGCCAAGGTAAAAATATAGACATTAATTTAAGTAAGTTGAAAAAAGGCACTCATTTCTTGAGAGTAATAAAGGACAACATCGAGATTTTTAATAAAGAATTAGAAAAATTATAATTTAAAATATTACAACCAACCAAATAGGGATCATGAAAAATTCAATGAATAAGTTTATAAGAGCAACAGTTTTTGCATTGATATGTTTGTTTGTTACAACTTCACTTTTTGCACAGGCACCTGAAAAAATAAGCTATCAGGCTGTTGTTAGAGATGCTGGAAACGAGCTATTAACTAATCAGCTTTTAGGAATGCAGATAAGTATTCTCCAAGGATCAAGCGGGGGTACAGCAGTGTATACTGAGACTCATAATCCAACGACCAATGCTAATGGACTGGTAACAATTGAAATAGGTTCAGGTACAACTACAGATGATTTCTCAACTATTGACTGGTCTAACGGGCCATATTTTGTTAAATCGGAAATAGATCCAACTGGAGGTGCAACCTATAACATCATTGGCACCAATGAATTGCTAAGTGTGCCCTTCGCACTTTATGCTAAAAATAGTGGAAGTTCTATTATGGGACCGGCAGGAGCAGATGGTAAGACGGTATTAAACGGAACGGCAGATCCAACGACCGAGGGTGTCGATGGAGATTTCTATATCAACACGGTGAGCAATGAGCTTTTTGGACCTAAAGCATCAGGAACATGGCCAGCAACAGGAGTTTCATTAGTAGGACCTTCAGGGTCGGATGGATCTGTTGGAGCTCAAGGGCCGGCAGGAGCAGATGGTGCAGCAGGAAATGATGGAACCGATGGTGTAGGAATTGCTTCAACAGTTGATAATGG
>CBDUIO010000048.1:0-12505 GCA_965367355.1 uncultured Flavobacteriaceae bacterium | reverse complement strand
AAGATCTTGTCAGGGGGATGAAACTGGATCGATATAAAACTCATGATATTGAAATTGTTATTGACAGGTTAAAAATAGATAAGACTATTGATCAGGAGGTACGACTATCAGAAACTATAAATACTGCCATGTATCATGGGAATGATGTCCTGATGATTATCGATCAGGATACCAATGTATCAAGGTATTTCAGTAGAAGTTTAATGTGTCCATCTACCGGGATCTCCTACCCTAATCCTGAACCTAATAATTTTTCTTTCAACTCCCCAAAAGGTGCATGTCCTAAATGCAACGGGATAGGGAGATTGTATCAGGTCAATGAAAATAAGATCATTCCGGATGATTCATTATCCATTAAGAATGGTGCTTTAGCACCTCATGGTCCTGAAAAGAACAGTTGGATCTTTAAACAATTCGAATTAATTGCTCAACGATTTAATTTTAATCTTAGTGATCCATATAAAAGTATTCCCGATGAAGCCAAAAAAATGATATTGTATGGTGGAAATGAAAAGTTTTCTGTTGACAGCAAAACTTTGGGAATTACAAGAAATTACAAGATTGATTTCGAAGGAGTTGCAAACTTTATTGAAAATCAATTTAATACGGCTGATTCCACGTCCTTAAAACGATGGGCTAAAGAGTATATGGATAAAATCGTTTGTGATGAATGCGAAGGCTCCAGATTAAGGAAAGAATCCCTTTATTTTAAGATTAATGGGTTAAACATTGCTGAATTGGCAAATAAAGATATAATTGAACTTTCAAAATGGTTTAACGAGTTGGAATCTCAATTGAGTGATAAGCAATTGAAAATAGCAGAAGAGATTATAAAAGAGATAAAGGTTAGATTACAATTTTTAGTTGATGTTGGGTTAAATTATTTATCGCTAAACAGAAGCTCAAAGTCACTATCTGGTGGGGAAGCTCAACGAATTAGATTAGCCACTCAAATAGGATCACAGCTAGTTGGAGTACTTTATATACTGGATGAACCTAGTATAGGACTTCACCAAAGAGATAACGACAAACTCATTAAATCTCTGGTTTCTTTAAGAGATATAGGGAACTCCGTAATTGTTGTAGAGCATGATAAGGAAATGATTGAGCGCGCCGATTACGTCATTGACATAGGTCCCAGAGCAGGTAAGCATGGAGGAGAAATAATTAGTATTGGAACCCCTAAAGAAACAAAAGAGCACAGTACATTAACCGCTGACTATTTAAATGGAACGAAAATCATTGAAGTGCCAAAAAAAAGAAGAAAAGGCAATGGAAAATCTATAGTTCTTAAAGGCTGTACAGGCAATAATTTAAAGAATGTCTCTATTGAGATTCCCTTAGGCAAAATGATTGGAATTACGGGCGTTTCCGGAAGTGGTAAATCAACCCTGATAAATGAAACCCTATACCCCATTTTAAATGCTCATATCTATAACGGCGTAAAAAAACCAATGCCTTATAAAAGTATTGACGGACTGAAACACATTGATAAAGTCATCGATATCAATCAATCCCCAATTGGAAGAACTCCAAGAAGTAATCCTGCGACATATACAGGCACTTTTAGTGAAATTAGAAGTTTATTTGCCAAGATTCCTGAAGCGATGATCCGTGGTTACAAACCGGGAAGATTTAGTTTTAATGTCGCTGGTGGAAGATGCGAAACCTGCAAAGGTGGTGGATTACGAGTGATTGAAATGAATTTTCTTCCCGATGTTTATGTAGAATGCGAAACGTGTCAAGGTAAACGTTTTAACAGAGAGACTTTAGAAATTAGATATAAAGGAAAATCCATTAGTGATGTTTTGAATATGACCATTGAAGAAGCCGTATATTTCTTTGAGCATATTCCAAAAATTCATAAAAAGCTTAAAACAATTGAAGACGTTGGCCTGGGATATATAACCCTTGGACAACAAAGCACCACTCTTTCCGGTGGTGAAGCACAACGTATTAAATTAGCTACAGAATTAAGTAAAAGGGATACTGGGAATACGTTCTATATTCTTGATGAACCAACAACCGGACTCCATTTTGAAGACATTAGAGTTCTCATGCTGGTACTTAATAAACTGGTTGACAAAGGAAATACTGTGGTCATTATAGAGCACAATCTTGACGTGATCAAAATGGTAGATTACATTATTGATATAGGATATGAAGGTGGTAAAGGTGGTGGACAAATTGTGGTTACCGGAACGCCGGAAGAAGTAGTGAAACATGAAAAAAGTTATACTGCAGAATTCCTTAAAAAAGAATTAATTTAGCATAAAACACATCTAATATGAGAATAGAAAAAAACAACAGAAGCTGGAATGCGATAAAATCAAACGACTCCTGGGCAATTTTTAAAATAATGGGGGAATTTGTCAATGGCTATGAAAAGTTAAGTCAAATTGGTCCTTGCGTTTCTGTTTTTGGTTCGGCACGGACAAAACCCGGACATAAATATTATGAGCTTACGGAGGAGATCGCAAAAAAAATTGTAGAAGCAGGTTATGGCGTCATCACTGGCGGTGGCCCGGGAATTATGGAAGCTGGAAACAAAGGTGCTCATTTAGGCGGAGGAACATCTGTTGGGCTCAATATTGACCTTCCTTTTGAACAGCATGATAATCCTTATATCGATTCTGATAAAAGCCTTGATTTTGATTACTTTTTTGTTCGTAAAGTGATGTTTGTTAAATATTCTCAGGGCTTTGTGGTTATGCCGGGAGGTTTTGGCACTTTAGATGAATTATTTGAGGCTATAACCTTAATTCAAACAAAAAAAATTGAATTATTCCCAATCATTTTAGTTGGAAAAGATTTTTGGGGAGGTTTATTTGAGTGGATTAAGAAAACCTTATTAGAGCAAAATGGCAATATAAGTCCAAAAGATCTGGATCTTATTCATATTGTAGATACTTCTGATGAAGTTATCTATATTCTGGATTCATTCTATAAAGAATTTGATCTAAGCCCAAATTTTTAATAAATCATGAAACTCCCAAAATCTATCCTGTTTTTTTTTCTATTCTTGTCAACCATAGGATTCTCGCAGGAGACCTTTAAAGTTATGTTCTATAATTTGTTGAATTTCCCGTTGCAGGAACCGCAAAGCAGAATTCAACATTTGGATTTAATCTTAAGCGATTATAAGCCCGATATTTTTATGGTCTGCGAATTAAACAATGCCGAAGGTGCGCTAGGCATATTGAATGTATTGCAAACCATAAATGCAGATTATGCGATGGCTAATTTTGTTTTGAACACATCTGATGATGCAATAGGTAATCAAAATGATCTCCAAAACCTTCTATATTATGATAGCTCTAAATTTATTTTAGAAGCACAGGATCAAATTACAACTTTGTACAGGGATTTCAATCACTATACAATTAAACTTAATACAATTGAACAGAATACAGACCCAATTTTCCTGGAAGCGTTTGTATGCCATTTAAAAGCATCAGATGGTGAAGAGAACGAAAACCTAAGGCTGCAAATGGTGAACGATCTGCAAACCTATTTGAACAATCCGGTTAATAATTTTAACAGCAGCAGTTTTGTAATGTTGGCAGGTGATTTTAATGTGTATTCTTCAGATGAACCTGCGTTTCAAGAATTAATAGACGATTCCAATACAATTTCATTTGTAGATCCAGCAAACAGAATTGGCAATTGGCATACTAATATTAGTTATTTGGATGTTTTTAGTCAATCTACGAGAACTTCCTCAAGCCTTGGAGGTTCAACCGGAGGCTTTGATGATCGTTTTGATTTTATAATGACTTCAGAATATATGTTGTCAAATTCTGAATTGTTTTATGTATCAGACTCTTATCAGGTCTATGGTAACAACAATAATCCATCCTGCTTTAATCAGGAAATAAACTCAACCTCCTGCAGCGGATCTCTGTTTTCAAGTGATATTAGAAATGCCTTGTATAATTTTAGTGACCATCTTCCGGTAACTTTAAGAATTCAGACAAATCAAACTTTATCTGTCAATGATTTTTCTAGCCAAAATCTGATTACATTTATTGATGGTAATTTTGTTTCATCTTATTTGAAGCTAAAAGTTAAATTTGGACTAATTCCGTTCAAATATTTAAATATTTATAATACATTGGGACAAAAAGTAAGAACAGTTGTTATTGATAATTCAGGATTCATTACTGAAGATATATCTCATTTTTCAAATGGAATATATTTCATTATTCCCGATAGCTATGAATCTGTAAAACCTTTAAAGTTTATTAAGACAAATTGAAGTATCTATCCTCAAATATTATCTTTTTAATACTGCTATGTGTTAATTCTTTTGGTCAGAACAAAATTGATCTTAAAGCATATTTCGATGTTGAAAACAAACAGATCAGGATAAGTCAAACCATAGAATATTTTAATACAACAAATGATACTTTAAATACCATCTATCTTAACGACTGGAGCAATAGCTATTCCGCCAAAACAACACCACTTGCAAAACGGTTTGCAGAAGAATTCAGCAATAAATTTCATTTTGCAAGGAATGACCAAAGAGGGTTTACTGTTGTAACATCATTGAAGAACCAGGACAATTCTGAACTTCAATTTACGCGATTGGTTGATCAGCAGGATATCATTAAAGTAGATCTGCAAAATCCTTTAATGCCGAATAAATCCTATAAAATAACCTTGAATTATATTGTCCAGGCACCAAGTGATGCCTTTACCAGATTTGGTGTTTCCAATAACAATGATTTTAAACTAAAAAATTGGTATATCACTCCGGCTGTTTATGATGGTGAATGGCATTATTACAGTAACAAGGATCTTGATGATCTGTTTATTCCCAAGGCAACACTTAATTTTGAAATAGAATACCCTAGAAATTATTTACTCATTTCTGAACTGGATATAATTGACCTGTCTCTGAACAAAGTGAACCAGGTCATGAAGTTATATGGAACCGATAGAATTGATACTAAATTATTTTTGACAAAAATTCCATCATTTAAAACCGTACAGACGGATTTTTTTACGGTTATCAGCAATATTGAAGATGAAGGACTAGGAGCTCTTGATAAGGCCATCATAACAGATAATATTGCAAAGTTTATTCATGATAATCTGGGTGATTATCCGCATAGGAACCTTATGTTAACCAACGTAGAATATAGAGAAGACCCAATTTATGGCTTGAATTTATTGCCTGATTTTATTAGACCATTTCCCGATAATTTTCAATATGAACTGAAATTATTGAAAACAGCGCTAAGGAATTATTTAACTAATACTTTAGAATTAAACCCAAGAAAAGATCATTGGTTATTAGGCGGTTTACAGACCTATTATTTGATGAAATATATTGAAGATAATTACCCTAACATTAAACTGATGGGTAGTTTATCAAAAATTTGGGGGATAAAATCTTTCCATGCTGCAGACTTGAAATTTAATGATCAATATCCTTTTCTGTTCATGAATATGGCCAGGGCAAATTTAGATCAGCCTTTGAAGATGCATAAAGATTCCTTATTGAAATTCAATAAAAACATCGCCAATAAATACAAGGCAGGTATTGGTTTAAAATATTTAGATGATTATTTAAACGATAGTATTGTTGATATTAGCATTAAAGGGTTTTTAGAAGACTATAAACTGAAACCTGCGACTTCAAAAGATTTTGAAAACTATTTAAAATCGAAAGCTTCAAAAAATATCGACTGGTTTTTTAAGGACTATCTGGAAACAACTAAAAAAATAGATTTTAAAATTGTAGACATAAAAAAAACAGATGATTCTTTAAGGGTAACAATAAAAAACAGGAGAGACAGTAATGTACCCATGTCATTATTTTCCATGAAAAAAGATTCTGTTTTATCCAAAATATGGGTTTCTGATGTTAAGGACGAAATAACCGTGTCAATTCCTCAAGAAGGAGCTGACAGATTGGTTCTTAACCAAAACAAAATTATTCCGGAATTGAATATGCGTAACAATACAAAATCCTTAAAATCATCATTATTCAATAAACCATTTCAGGTAAGGCTATTTAAAGATGTAGAAGACCCGGATTACAATCAAGTATTTTTAATGCCATTAATTGAATACCGCAACATTTATGACGGATTGCGCTTAGGTGCTAAAGTCTATAATAAGACAGTTCTAAAAAAAGCATTCATATATAAATTTGCACCTCAATATTCAACCAATTCTCGATCTTTAACGGGATCTGCGGTAATACAATACGACCAATATCTCGAAAATAACGATCGATTATACAGGATTTACTATGGATTGGGTGGCTCCTACTCAAGTTATGCAGAGGATTTGTTTGTAACCATTTTAACACCTAATATTAGTTTCTACTTTAGAGATAATTCTGATTTAAGGCTTAACAAACGAGAAATCCTGAATTTTAGATATGTTGATATAAACAGAGATAAGGATATATTCAAAATTGCAGATATCTCAGAACCAAATTACAGTGTTTACAATATAAGATACGTTAACAGGAATCCGGGATTAGTGAATTATTCCAGTTGGTTTGCCGATTTTCAAATATCTCAAACCTTCAGCAAAATATCACTTAATTATGAGTTCAGGAGGTTATTCAAAAACAACCGTCAACTCAACATTAGATTTTTTGCTGGGACCTTTTTAAGCAATAAGAACGACCCTAATACAGACTATTTTAGCTTTGCACTGGACAGGCCAACAGATTATTTATTTGACTACGAATATTTAGGCAGATCAGAAGCTACAGGAATATTCAGCCAGCAGATTATTATAGCCGAAGGTGGTTTTAAATCCAAATTAGATACTCCATTCGCAAATCAATGGCTGTCAACCTTAAATTTAAGTACTTCCATATGGAATTATATACAGGCATATGGCGACATAGGTTTAGTTAAAAATAAAGGTCAAAGTGCTAAATTTGTATATGATTCGGGTATTCGAGTGAATTTAGTTCAGGATTATTTTGAAATATATTTCCCATTCTACTCCAATCTTGGGTGGGAGCTTTCACAACCCAGATATAATGAAAAAATTCGCTTCATATTAACGGTAGATCCAAAGACTCTCTTCGGACTTTTTTCCAGAAGATGGTATTAAATTCATCTTAACATATTGCTATGGAATATTCTAAAAGTTAAATAATTAATAAATCATTTGCATAAGTCTCTTAATTATTTAAATTAATGACAATGAATATGTGATTTTGTTAAGAATAACATATTGTGTTTAACATGTTTTCAATTGCATGACAAGCAAATATTAACTAAATTTGGCCCATTCAAAGTAACACTATGCAAGAAAATCCCGATGTAACGGCAAATATAACATATGAGGACTTTAAATCAGAAGTCTTAAATGATTATAAAATAGCTGTGACTAGCAGAGAATGCAGTATTCTTGGGAGACGTGAAGTACTTACGGGAAAAGCAAAATTTGGGATATTTGGTGACGGCAAGGAAGTACCTCAACTTGCCATGTCCAAAGCATTCAGGAATGGAGACTTTCGTTCTGGATATTACCGTGATCAAACGTTTATGATGTGCATCGGTGCCTTAACTGTTGAGCAATTTTTTGCAGGGCTTTATGCCAATACAGATTTGGAACAAGAACCTATGTCCGCAGGACGACAAATGGGTAGTCACTTTACTACTCACAGTCTTGACGAAAACGGAAACTGGAAAGATTTAACGAAACAGAAAAACTCTAGCGCCGATATTTCACCTACAGCCGGCCAAATGCCTCGGTTGTTAGGACTGGCTCAAGCATCCAAAGTTTACAGGGAGATTAAAGAAATAGATGGTTCAAATTTTTCGGTCAATGGTGATGAAATAGCTTGGGGAACCATAGGAAACGCAAGTACCAGTGAAGGATTGTTTTTTGAAACAATTAATGCTGCAGGAGTTCTACAAGTGCCAATGGTTGTGAGTATTTGGGATGATGAATATGGAATTTCTGTTCCGGCAAAATATCATACAACAAAAGAAAGTATATCGGAAGCTCTAAGCGGATTTAAACGTACCGAAAATAAAAAAGGGTATGAGATCCTAAAAGTAAAAGGCTGGAATTATGTTGAATTGATACAAACATATCTTAATGCCGCTGAAATAGCAAGAACAGAGCATGTTCCGGTTCTAATTCACGTAGAAGAATTAACCCAACCACAAGGGCATTCGACTTCAGGAAGCCATGAACGATACAAATCTAAAGATCGCCTTGAATGGGAAAAGAAAAATGATTGCATTTTAAAAATGCGTGAATGGATGATAGAAAATGACATTTCTTCTGATGAAGAGTTAATAAAAATAGAAAGGGAAATAAAAAAAGTTGTCAGAGAAGGAAAAATTGCAGCCTGGAATAATTTCTTAGCACCTATTAGGAAGGAACAAAAAGAACTGGAATTATTACTTTCCAATTTAGCTGCAAACAGCGCCAATAAAGTATTTATTGACAAATTAATAGCGAAGCTTAACAGCTATTCTGAAGCCGGAAGAAAAGATGTCATATCCATTGCTCGTAAAGCACTTAGATATGTTTTAAACGAAGAATCAAAAGAAAAAGAGGCTCTAAAATCCTGGGTGAATCATTATTTTAAAGTTAATCAGCCACTTTATAGCTCACATTTATACAGTAATTCTGAAAAAAGTGCTTTAAATGTAAAATATGTTGAACCTGATTATGATATTAAACCCGAAAAGGTCGATGGTAGAATAATTATAAGAGATAATTTTGAATATCTTATTCAAAAATATTCCAATCTCTTGTTTTTTGGAGAGGATACAGGAAATATTGGCGATGTAAATCAAGGTTTGGAAGGACTTCAGCTTAAATATGGAGTAGAAAGAGTTTCAGATACCGGAATTCGTGAAGCAACAATTATTGGACAAGGAATAGGAATGGCAATGAGAGGTCTCAGACCAATTGCCGAAATTCAATATCTTGATTATTTAATGTACGCTATTCAAATTATAAGTGACGACCTGTCCACCCTGCATTACCGAACTAAAGGGAGACAGAAAGCACCTTTAATTATTAGAACAAGAGGACACAGACTAGAAGGTATTTGGCATTCCGGGTCACAATTAGGTGGAATCCTGAATCTTATCAGGGGCGTATATGTCTTAGTTCCAAGAAATATGGTAAAAGCAGCAGGATTTTATAATACATTGTTACAAGCTGATAATCCCGCGTTGGTAATAGAATGTTTGAATGGTTATAGGTTAAAGGAAAACCTGCCATCAAATATTGGTGAATTTACAACGCCTGTTGGAGTAGTTGAAACTTTAAAAGAAGGAACAGATATTACTTTACTATCCTATGGATCAACACTAAGAATTGTGCAACAAGTGGCTAAAGAGTTATTGGAGGTCGGAGTCGACGCCGAAGTAATTGACATTCAATCTCTTATTCCATTTGATATCAATCATGACATTGTAAAAAGTATTAAAAAAACAAATCGTTTAGTAATAATTGATGAAGATGTACCAGGCGGAGCATCGACATTTATTCTTAATGAAGTCCTTAATAATCAAAATGGATATCAATATCTTGACAGCCAGCCAAAATTGATCACTGCCAAAGAGCACAGGCCAGCTTATGGTACAGATGGTGATTACTTCTCAAAACCATCTGCAGAAGATATTTTTGAAGGTATTTATGAAGTTATGCATGAAATGAGTCCTATAGATTTTCCTAAATTGAGATAGGACCAGTTATGTTTTTCGTATTAACTCCTAAATTATTAATTATATCTATGTTTAAAGAGTTATATGAAACCTGCAACAGTAAAACAATTAAAGGATGAACTTAGTCATTCAACTCAAGAAGAACTGGTAAATCTATGTCTTCGTTTATCAAGATTTAAAAAAGAAAATAAGGAACTTCTCTCCTACTTGTTATTTGAGTCCAACAACGAACATGGTTACATCGAGTCCATTAAACAAGAAGTAGATGACCTATTTGAAGAAATAAATACCGCCAGTTATTTCTACATTAAAAAGAGTGTTCGAAAAATATTACGAAACTTAAAAAAATATATTCGGTATTCACTAAAAAAGGAAACCGAAGTAGAATTGCTGTTATATTTTTGTAAAAAACTTAATGAATTTAGTCCCTCAATATTGAACAATGTAACCCTAACCAATTTATATAACAGACAACTTTTGTTCATTAAAAATAAAATCAAATTGCTACATGAGGATTTGCAATATGATTTTAATATTCAACTACATGATCTTGAGGCAGACTAATACCAATTACCGTTTTATTATGGATTTTTGATTAACTTTTATTAAGTTCGTTCTCAACTAATTAAATTTTTATGGAATTATTAGGTATTGACATTGGAGGTTCAGGTATAAAAGGAGCAATTGTGGATGCTAAAACGGGCAAATTGGTAAGCAAGAGAATTCGTATTGCTACACCAAAACCTTCAAAACCACATGCAGTTGCCGACACTGTTAATGAAATTATTAAAACTTTTAATTGGGAAGGCCCTGTGGGTGTTTCATTTCCAACGGTAATAAAAAATGGAAAAGCATTACTGAATAGTAATTTTCCTAAATCTTGGAAAAACACTCAAATCGATGAACTTTTTAAAGAGCATTGCCAACGGGATTTTTATGTCTTGAATGATGCAGATGCGGCTGCCATGGCTGTCATGAAATTTGGAGCAGGAAAAGATAAAAAAGGACTCGTGATTACAATTACAGTTGGAACCGGACTAGGTTCGGGAGTTTTCTTTAACGGTCAATTACTATCAAATTTTGAATTAGGAAGAATTTATGGAAAAGAAGGTGATATCATGGAGTCCTTTGCTGCAGATTCTGCCAGAAAACGTGAAAAACTGGATTATAAGGAATTTGGCAAACGCTTTAATTTCTTTTTAGCCCATATAGAACAAACCATGCATCCAGAACTCTTTATTATAGGAGGTGGAATTAGTAAAAAAATGGATAAATTTAAAAAGTATATCAAAATTGATACGCCTGTTATTCCTGCGTTATTGCTCAATGATGCCGGAATTATCGGTGCGGCAATGTTCGCACTGGAAAATATTAAAGAATTAGAGAATTTATAGAAAACCTATTTCCAGAATGAAGGTTTAATCCAATATCCTGACCAGCAGTTCTTTTAGTAAATCTCTTTGAGGCAAAGCATTGGCACCAACGCCTTTACTTTTTACATCAAATTCACGTAAAACCGCAATGACTGCACTTACTTTTTTCATTGGATAATTTTTTGCAGCTAAGGTATATTCACTCACAAAATATGGATTCACTTTTAATGCAGAAGCCACATTTCTTGGAGACCTGTCGTTTAAGCCATGATAATGAAGAAGTTGAGAGAAAAAATTGAACAATAAAGAAACCGTCACCACCATTGGATTATCCTTAGGATTATCTGCAAAGTAATTGATAATTTGATGTGCCTTAACCACATTTTTTGCACCAATGGCCTTACGTAATTCAAAATTATTAAAATCCTTGCTTATCCCAATATTCTCTTCAATATGCTCAGGTGTGATCTGGGTGCCCTTAGGTAAAATAATTTGAAGTTTTTTTAACTCATTATCAATTTTACTCAAATCTGTACCTAAAAATTCAACCAGCATTTGTGAGGCTTTTGGAACTATTTTATAGTCTCTGGTTACCAACACTTGCCTTATCCAATCTGAAACCTGATTTTCATAGAGTTTCTTACTTTCAAAAACAACATGATTTTTTAAAAGGGATTTATACAAAGATTTTCTTTTATCGAGACTTTTATATTTATAATTAAAGACTAATATGGTTGTGGTCTGTGGGTTTTCGGCATATGAAATCAAATTTTCAATAGTCCTTGAAAGATCTTGAGCTTCCTTCACTATTACTACCTGTTTTTCAGCCATCATAGGATATCTCTTGGCATTACCCACTATATCATCAATGCTTACATCCCTACCGTATAAAACCATCTGGTTGAAACCTTTTTCATCTTCAGTCAATATATTATCTTCAATAAAATCGGAAATCATATCGATATAATAAGGTTCTTCACCCATCAAAAAGTAAATGGGTTTAAAATTCCCATTCTTTATATCAACTAATAGTTTTTTAACTTCGTCCAAAATTATTCTTAATAGATCATTATTATTACTTCAGGTATATCATTTACTTCAATTAGGGAACATTTCAAAATAATATTTCCTTTCAAAAACACTCGAAGTGACATTATAATTATAAATTTGTTTAGTGCAGAATTTAAATTTTCCTACATATACCTTTCGATTCAAAAATAGCGAAAATAAACGGCTTATTTTTGACGATATCCGTAAAAAATTCGTGGTTTGTCAACCGGAAGAATGGGTAAGACAAAACTGTGTTCAATTTTTAATTCAAGAAAAGCTATATCCAAAATCATTGATCAATGTTGAAAAAGAACTAATAGTCAATAATTTGAGGAAACGATATGATATTGTGGTTTTTAACAGTGACGGTTCTATTTTTTTGATTGTAGAATGTAAATCCCCAAAAGT
>CBDUIO010000047.1:0-12559 GCA_965367355.1 uncultured Flavobacteriaceae bacterium | reverse complement strand
ACGTTTTCAATATTTTTAAACAGTTGAGTGACGAACAGGGTTTATCTTTACTTATTGTGACCCATGATGAAGATTTCGCCAAGCAAACCGATAGAATTATCATGATGGGAGATGGCAGAATATTAAGCTAAATAATTGCAATGGAAATAATTCATGTAACACCTGAAAATGCAGAACAAGAAACTTTTTTCTGTATTAAAGACATTAAGAGTCCTGGATTTAATAGCAAACTAAGATGGTTTGAAAAACGATATGCCGAAGGCTTAAGATTAAAGATCCTTAAAATTAATAAGAAGTTGATTGGTTTTATCGAGTACGTTCCTGCAGATAAGGCCTGGAGACCAATTAATGCTCCAGAATTCATGTTTATTCATTGCATTGTGGTTTATTCTAAAAAGGACAGAAGTAAAGGTTTTGGGGCTATTCTAGTAGAAGAAGTTGTTAAGGAAGCCAGGGCAAAAGGATTGTCAGGAGTTTGTACAATGACAAGCAAAGGTGCCTGGGTTGCAGAAAAGGATATTTTTGAACAAAATGGATTTGCAATAGTAGAAAAAAGAGGCAGATTTGAGTTGTTATCTAAAAAATGGGGCGAAGAAGCACAAGATCCACAACTAATTGATTGGACAAAAAATCAGAAAAAGTACCGCGGGTGGCATTTAATATATGCGGACCAATGTCCCTGGCATGAAAAATCAGCATTCGACCTTTTGAACACGGCGATGGATTTTGGAATTGATCTAAACGTTAAAAAAATTGAATCCGTAAAGGAGGCCAAAGAAGCACCTTCCGGATTTGGCGTATTCAATTTATTACATGATGGAAAGTTGTTGGAGGATCATTATATAAGTTCTACACGATTCAAAAATATTTTAAAAAAAGAATTGAAAAAATAAAGTTTTTATGATAGATATCATAGTTTAATTCTTTTTAAGATTATAATTTCCTTAGTTATATTAAAGGCTATTAATCATTAATCTATAAAAATGAATACTATTACTTCAACCAAATTTAGGCAAGTACTAATTTTTGTTCTAACGCTTGCCGTGCTTGCAATAATGACTATGTTTTGTTCCTGCAAAAAGTCTGCGGAAAAAACAAGTGAAAAAATGATTGAAACTGCCATTGGCGACAATGCCAATGTTGATATTGATGACCAAAAGCTTGTCATTGAAACAGAAGAGGGAACGTTCACTTCTGATGCTTCGGTAAAATCCTGGCCAAGTGAAATTCCGGCTGAAGTACCTGAATTTAAATTCGGTAAAATGGCAAATCTTGCTACCCAAAACGTTAAAGAATCTACAAACTGGACTTTTGTTTTTGAAGAAGTTCCTGCAAATGCTTTGAATGATTATAAAGCTATTTTAGAAGACAAGGGATTTAAGGTAAGTTCTGTTTCAGTGCCAGGTGCAGGAGGTCAGGTAACAGGTGAAAAGGATAATATTATTGTTGCCGTTATGGCTGGTGAAGACATGGCTACAGTTTCGGTTGGCATTGAAAAATAATATTAAAAAAATAAATTATGGAAACTGCTAGAATGAGTAAATTTTGTCAGAGTTGCGGTATGCCCATGAAAAAGGATCCTAAACATGGCGGATTGAATAAAGACGGTTCAAGAAATCATGATTATTGCAGCTATTGTTATATAGATGGTGAATTCACATTTAAAGGAACTGCCAAAGAAATGCAGGCATTTTGCGTCCAAAAAATGAAAGAAATGGGGTCTTCCAGTTTTGTCGCATGGTTGTTTACACGAAATATTCCACGGTTAGCCAGATGGAGGAAAAAGTAAAATAAACTACTGTCTCCTGCTTCCCGTTGTCGAAGTTCGTCTTCCCTTTACATAGGTATTTTTAGGATGATATTCTTTTATGTTATCTCCAAAATAATTATTGACCCGAACTTGTCTGGCTCTTCTCAAGTCCACCGTTCTGTATCTTGGCGGCAAAATTGTTGTATTAATCCATACACCATTATCTAAATATAAATAACTGCGAAGGCTCAGATCGTAATAGATCATAAAATCAGGAAAATACACATACCTGATGTTTACCACCCTGTTAGGATAAAACCATGGTGGTGGAGGCTGACTTGGTCTTGAAGAAATAATTACTGGTCCGCAACTTTCCAGACCCAATAAACCTGTCATAATTAAGGCAATAACAAATAATCTAAAAGGTTTCATTCGTTCTGTTTTTTTTTGGTTAAGACAAATAATATTATTTTAATTAAACCTCAAAAACACCTTTGGGAATGGCATGAAAACCGAAACGTTTCACTTCGTTTTCTACGGTTTCCACACTAACAACAGATTTGGTTTGAATAGCTATCTCTATTGGGAATACCCCCATATCCACATGGACGTCTTTAATACCGGGTATTTTTAAAATAGCCTTTTTTATTTTTAATAGATCCTTTTCCTTTTTAGCGTCAGTGCTAAATACTTTTCCATGATCACCCGGAATAATATTTTTGGTTAAATAGCTCATAATTCCAGTTTTAAATATATAGTTAGAAGTTGATAATTATCTATTTAAAAAACAATGATGTTTGTCATAATTGGATTATTTTATAAGAAATTTAACTTATTATATCTGGTTATTCGCAAAGGCAAAATCTATGAGAAAATTTATAATTTTTGGTTTTCTGCTATTCCTTATTGATAAATCCTAATTTCTTGTTCTCAATTGGTATTTCCCATTTGATCATCTCTTTTAAAAATTCATCAACTTTTTCAATGATGAGCTTTTCATCGATCTCTTGTGGATCATATATGCCTAAATTTATTGTATTGTCATCAATTTGAGTGCTGTCTAATATTGGAAATAAAATAATGATATGTACTTCACCATTATATGATTGTGAAAATATCAATGCACAACCCTGAATAAACTGATAAGAAGGAATTTGATTGGTTTTTTCAATCAATTCAGGCGGGAAGGAATCGAAAGTAATATTTACGGCTTCATTGCTGCCTATCCAGTTTAATTCCTGAACTCGCCAACCAATATCATATTTGCCAGTAATACTTGACAGTGTTTTTAATAACAGATTTTTAGTAACCGTCTTCCAATGGATCTTTTTTTCTACAACTTTTTCAATTGATTTCTTGTAATCTAAAACACGCTCCTGCAAATGTTCAATGTTCATGACTTAGTTATTTTTTTTGGCTTCTTTTTCCTTTTGCTTTTCCAGTTTCCTAAAATAGCCTCTGGTTAAAAAATTGTGCTTTAAGGCTTCCATGTTCTGGTTGAACTTTTCTGTCCCTTCATTGATATTTTTTATGGTTTCTTCAAGTTCTTTCACGAAGTCTTTATCATTCGACAAATAATTAATGGCGCCTTCACCTTCCTTAAACTGAACAACGGTCTCGTTGACATTCTTTATCACATCATTAATTTCCATACTGGCCGCTTCTAAATTTGAAATCAAGGATTTAACTTTTTCTGTTTGTAGTGAATCATTCAACAAGGCCCCTGCAACGCTGTTTTCAATGTCCAAGGATGAAATTATCGAATTCAGTTCTTTCATGGCTTTAGAAGCTTCAATACTTGTGATTTTAAGCTGAGTTACCGTTTGTTTCAAATTTGAAGCAACAATAGTGTCATTGATCAGCATTCCGAGTGTACCTTTTTCATCAGACATGGCATCGGCAACCTTCAATAATTTAGCAGTCAGTAAAGCGGCATTTTCATTTGTCACACTTAGTGTATTCAACATATCTGCAGTGCCAATTTTAGTATAAGTTTGTATGACATCACCAGATGATACAACATCTGCAGTTCCTTCACCCGGAATAATATTAACGATCATATTACCAACCAAGCCATCAGTACCTATGGTCGCAATAGCATCTTTTTTAATATGCTCAACCATTTTTTCGTCAATGTTCATTTCAACAGTAATGGTCGAGTCATTTACCATTGTTATATCCTTTACAGTACCTATGTTTATACCGGAATAACGCACATTATTCCCTTGCATTAATCCGCTTACATTATTAAAATTGGCACTTATGGTAAAGGTTTTTTTAAACATGTTCTGATTTTGCCCTATTAAGTAAATTGCCACTATAAAAAGGGCTAAACCTGTCACAACAAAAATTCCAACTTTAAGTGTATTGCTAGTTTCTTTTTTCATGAGTCATTAATTTTCTATTTAAAGAACGCTCTAATTTTTTTATCTGATGAACTTGATAATTCCTTAAAATCACCTTCTGCATAATTGATCCCGTCTACCAATAATATCATCCTTTCCGATACAACTCGGGCACAATCCACATCATGCGTGATAATAAGTGAAGAGGTTTTATATTGTTTCTGAATGCTTCTCATTAATTCAATGATCTCCTTTGATGTAATTGGGTCCAATCCACTTGTTGGTTCATCATATAAAATAATTTTCGGTTTTAATATTAAGGTTCTTGCCAGTGCAACACGTCGTTTCATGCCGCCTGAGAGTTCTGAAGGCATGAGTTCCATTGTATGGACAAGTCCCACGTTTTGAAGGGCTTCTGTAACCAGTTCGGTCGTGTCCGTAATATTGCCGAATCTTTTTTTGTGCCGTCTCAAAGGAAATTCAAGATTTTCTCTCACCGTCATGGAATCGTACAAAGCACTGCCCTGAAATAAAAATCCAATCTCAGCCCGTAACTCATCTAATTCCTTTTGATCTAAGGTCGTAATATCCTTTCCCATGACCTTTATGATCCCGGAATCGGGCTTCATTAAACCAATTAGACATTTGATCATGACAGATTTTCCGGAACCGGATTTTCCCATGATAACCAGGTTTTCACCTTCATAAAGTTTTAAATTAAATCCGTTTAAAACATGATTGTCATCAAAAGCCTTATACAGATCTTTAATTTCGATCATGATCTTTTTATCATCTGAAGCAGGAATTTTCGATATGTTTTGTTCTTGGATCATAAATTAAAGTTCAAAAAATATGTCTGTTACAAAGACAGCTATAAAGTCTATTATAAAAAGAAGCATAGAAGAGAAAACAACTGCTGAATTTGCAGCGACACCTACACCAACAGTACCTTTCTTACAGTTATATCCTTTAAAACAACCAACAAGCCCTATGGCGAAACCAAAGAAAAATGTTTTAATGGTCGCCGGAATGATATCTCCAAATTCAATAGCATTAAATACTTTATTGAAATAGAGAACAAAAGAAACTTCTCCTTTTAAATTCTCGATTATATAAGATCCATAAAGTGCTATGGTATCTCCAAAAATGACCAATACGGGAAGCATGAGAGTGGTTGCAAGTACTCTAGTAACTACAAGATATTTGAATGGATTGGTCCCGGATACTTCCATGGCATCTATCTGTTCGGTTACACGCATAGAACCTATTTCAGCTCCAATTCCTGATCCTATTTTGCCTGCGCAAATTAACGCTATGATAACGGGTCCAATTTCTCTTATTATTGAAATACTTACCATGGATGGCATCCACGATTCGGCACCAAATTCCTGTAAAGTCGGTCTTGTTTGTAATGTGATGACCAATCCAATTATGAATCCTGTAATACCAACAAGCATAAGTGATTTGTTGCCAATATTAAAGCATTGTCTTAATAATTCTTTCCCTTCAAAGGGTCTTTTTATAGATTCTTTAAAAAATCTGCCTGCAAAAATGCTGAGTTCACCTATTTCAATAAAGAAGTCCTGAAGTTTTGTTTTTATGGAATTAGTATGTAACATCAATCCACATTTACTTAAAGATAAAGTTATTTCATTAAAAGCCCTAATAAAATGATTATAGTCATGTGATTGCTGATATTAATCATTGATTAATTCAAGCACTTGAATTACATTTGATGATTGATCAAAAAGTAATTTAATACTGATGAAAATAGGACTGGTGTTGTCTGGAGGCGGAATTAGAGGAGCGGCTCATATTGGAGCTATTCAGGCTATTGAAGAATTTGGAATAAGGATAGATTTTGTTTCAGGTACCAGCGCAGGTGCGGTTGTTGGGGCATTGTATTCACAAGGCTATAACTACAAGGAAATGCTAGGGTTTTTTAAACAAATCCAATTTTTTGATTTTAAAAAATTCGCAAGGAATAAACCAGGATTTATCGATTCTGAAAAGTATTATAAGCTATTCAATGAATATTTCCCAGACGATAATTTCAATTCATTAAAAAAACAATTGGTCATCACGGCAACAGATATCTTAAATGGTAATTTAAGAACTTTTAAGGAAGGAGAACTCATTAAACCATTGTTAGCATCTGCTTCATATCCAGGCGTATTTTCACCTATTAAAATTGATAACTCTTATTATATTGATGGCGGCGCACTAAATAATTTTCCTGTTGAATTTTTAAAAGATGATTGCGATAAAATTATTGGTGTCTATGTCAATCCTTTCAAGAAGATAAAGATCACTGATCTTAAACATTTTCATAATGTTCTGGAACGTGCTTTTAAGTTAAAATCATTAAAAGAAGATCTGTTGAAATTTGAGATGTGTGATATGGTCATTTGTCCTGAAGAATTAACCAACTATGGAACTTTTGATAAGAAATATATTGACGATATTTACAATATTGGGTATAAGGATACTGCCAGCAGGATTAAAGGGAGTACATTAGATACACAACAGAAGAAATAAAGATAATTTTAAGTATAAATTAACACGGGTTAAACCTTGATTTTTATCAGAATCAATACCTTTATATAACTAAAAAATTAAGTATGAAAACTACACTTCAAATACAGAATTTAAAATGTAATGGTTGTGCTACAACAATTAAAAATAGCTTACAAAAATTTCAAAATATAGAAGGGATCGAGATTAACTTAGAGGAGAGCTCGGTGTCATTTGATTACTTGGCAGAAAATGATTTGGAAATTGTGAAAAAAGAGCTTCATCATCTGGGTTATCCGCTTGTTGGTGAAGAAAACAAACTTCAAACAAAAGCGAAATCGTATGTAAGTTGCGCTGTTGGCAGAATGAATAAGTAAAAGCTATTCTACTATTTGATTTTACAATAGGGCGTGTAACAATAATTACAGAGCATCATTGCTTTACAATATAAGTTTACAAGAAATTAAAAACATAATAAAATGGACACAGTATTAGAAGATCAAAATGTAGTATCAATGCCAAGAATAGGTGACAAAGCACCTGAATTTAAAGCTGTAACTACACAGGGAGAAATTAATTTCCCTAAAGATTATGCGGGCGAATGGGTAATATTATTCAGTCATCCGGCAGATTTTACTCCGGTTTGTACATCAGAGTTTATGACCTTTGCACATCTTGAAAGCAAATTTAAAAAGGCGAATTGTAATTTGGTAGGACTTTCAATAGATGGATTATACAGTCATATTGCCTGGTTGAGGAACATTAAAGAAAAAATCGATTACAAGGGAATGAAGAACATAGAAGTGAAGTTTCCTTTGATTGAAGACATTACCATGAATGTCGCTAAAAAATATGGTATGATCCAACCGGGAGAAAGCAAAACCCAGGCAGTAAGAGCCGTATTTTTTATTGATCCTAAAGGAGTTATAAGAGCTATTATTTATTATCCGCTAAGTTTAGGCAGAAATTTTGATGAAATTTACAGAGCCTTAATCGCAATGCAGACTTCTGATAAATTTGCAGTAGCAACACCTGCCGACTGGAATCCTGGTGATGATGTCATCGTTTCACCTGCGGGTAACTGTGGAGTAGCGGACGAAAGAATGACCAAATCAGATGATTTAAATTGTGAAGACTGGTATTTCTGTACCAAAAAACTTTCAAAAGAAGACATACTAAAAGGTGTTTTGAAGAACTAAGATTAATACTTAAAAAATGAGTGCATTAAAAGTAGCATATAAAAGCTTACCGGCTTTGATGCTACTTTTTCTGTTTTATACTGAAAATAACTTCTATGCTCAAAACAATGTAAAAGAAGATTGGAATAAAAAAGTTTCAATTGTTCAGGATATTCCCATAAAGAATTACTTCAAATTTTTGGATTCGATAGTAACTGAATATAATAACATAATACCCTACAAATTATCTGAACATATATTGGTTAGACATAACCCATGGGTCATTGATGCTTTGGTTAAAACCGATTACTATTATATGATGGAAAAGGATTCCTTTGTCTACGATCAAAAAAAATTGATAATATTTAAGAAAGGGGATGAGCTGAACATACCAGATTCAATAGAAACTGTGCAAATAGGAAAGGAATTTCAAAATACAAGAATAGATGTAAACATCCCTGAATTCAAATTAAGAATTTATGAAGACTCCCTGCTGCTATTTGAGTTTCCTGTTAGAGTTGGAAGAAATGAGAAAAAATATCTCGAAATGGCCAAAAGAGTCTTGGATTTAAGAACCAAACAAGGTACTGGAACCATTGTGGGTCATGTAAGAAATCCTGTTTATTTTAATCCAGTTGACAATCATCAATATTTTTTTACGAAACGAGACGATGAGCGAACCACCAGACTACCACAGATTCCGTGGATTGAAACCGAGATCAATGGTTTGCGTAATGGTCAACTCATTCATCCAACCACAAATCCGGTTACTTTAAAAAAAGCCTATTCAAACGGATGTATTGGAACCAGGGAAGCAGATGCATGGATCATTTACTATTTTGCTCCAATTGGAACCAAAATCAATATTCGATATGATCTCAACGTAAAGAATGAAAAGGGCAGAGTGGTTAAATTAAAGGATATATACGGTTATTTTAGTTCATAGTTAACTATGTTGCATTTAAAGTATGGATAATCGCCTTCTTCAAGGTTCCATATTGCAGTTAATTCGGTTGGTATCATCAAACTGTTGAATTCCTTGAAATTTTCAAATGTTCCGGAGAAATCCTTAAGTGAATCCAACATATATCGTTTTGTTTTAAAACTTGATACCCAGCCTTCTTTATCAAAATAAAAAATACCATCTGCCACAATATTTTCAATTTGCATGGTCGCTTTTAAAGCATTTTCATCCATAACTTCCCATTTTATGCGTTTGTCGAGTAAAGCATTTGGATATACTGGTAATTCTCCCAAATATCGGGTTAATGATCCTTGATCAATTTTAGTTCCTGTTGCAACTTCAATATTTTTTATTCCCAAAAGATTGATCTTCATTTCACCTCTTCCATCCATGAATTTATCTCTTACCAACATTGGAAAAGAATTTGCTTTCCAGATAAAAGCTGGTTGATCTGCAGACATAAATTGCATTGCTTTAAAAGGCAGCCATTTATTCGAGGGATACATTCTTATCTTTCCCTTCTGTTCAAAATATAAATTAGATTCGAGAGGTTTTCCTGTAATATTGACCTTTAATAAATAGTTTTTAAGCAGATCTGGTAACGAATCCAAATCACTTTTTTTAATGACACTTAAATTTCTTTCAATTTTCGATATTGAATCAATTTCAGATTGCACTTTTGAGTTAAAATTTAAATGTCCAAAAGCAACCCATAGAAATAGAAGTCCTGTAAGAATGGCGATAGCAACTAAGATCATTTTTTTCACTTTAAATAATATTAATGAATTCAGTCAGTCAATTCAAATGTATTTCCGCATTACTTGTTTTAAAATGATAATTATCATTTCACATTGTTTTAGGATTGATTAATTTTTAATGTTAAACCAAAAATATTTATACCATGGAATCTAAGGTGATTTTTAATACAGATCTGCATTTTGAACACATGCAGTGGAAAAAGGAACTACTATTTTGGAAGGATGAGATCAAGTCTTTTCAAAACAGATTGGACGAAATAGTTAAAAGATGGACCGATCATAAGATTTTAGCAGAACTGGGTCAGTTTCAAAATAATTTCACAATCCATAACACGAAAATAAATGACTTAATGGAGAAAATTGAAGCCCATGAGCATAATATTGCGGTACATTATCAGGCTAATGAAGATGTTATAGATAGAGTTCAGCTTAAACATCATGAATCTTTTAGAGATAAATTGAGTACACAGCGCAATTTGTATAATGACCTAAAGCACAAGTATTATATTTTCCTGACTAAGTATATGTAAAACAAAAAGGCTGCAATGCGTTTGGTTTTACATTACAGCCCAACAACCTTTAATTTGGTAAACAACTAATTCAATAATCGTTTTTGTTTTTCTTGCTTCATGATTTTCTTTACGGCACTAAAGATCTCTTTTTTAATGTCTTTATACTCATTGAAATAATTTGTGACTTCCAACAAATAGGTGCTATGTAAGAACCTGTAATGTTTTTCTTCCTTTATTTGATCTATACCATCAACAAGTATTAATAGTTCGTTTTCGTGATTGATTAATTTCTTTAATAGATGTTCACCGCTTTTCCTTATTTTGGTAAGATCATTGATTATTTCTCTGTTTTTAGAGAAATCCTGGTTTTCCAATAGCTGTATAGTATAAGACTTTAAAAGGTCTTCCAAGAATTTTTGCTCATCTTTTATGAATTTCAATTCTGATATCCAGTTTAATGATTCTACATGAAGTTCGTCCGGACTTTTAGTTTCAATGTATTTAATATTTGGCATTATTGTTTTCATATCTTATGGTTGTTTAATATTATTGAAACCCAACCAAAGGGGAACTTAAATCCCCTTTGGTTAGACAATCCCCTAAGCCACTTCTATCTTCATTGTATGGATATCCTTAGTTTCTTTAATTTTGTTTAAAGCTATCTTAAGAATTCCATTGTCATAAGTGGCTTTCACCTTTTCATCCTGTTTAATAGCGACAGGAAGTTTTAATGATCGTTTGAATGAGTTGTAACTAAATTCTTTTCTGGAGTATCCAGTTTTTTTGTCTTCTTCTTCCTCTTTTTTGCTTTTTTCAGCAGAAATATGAAGAACATCCTCATCTAGAGTAACCTCGAAATCTTTTTTTGAAAAGCCGGGTGCTGCAAGTTCGACCTTAAGCTGGTCTTTTGTTTCTTTAACATTCATTGCAGGCATTAAACTGTCTTCTTCAAAAAAGTCATCGTTAAAAAAGTCATCAGCGCTAAAAAAGCTTTTTAGCATTGTGTTGCTCCATGGATTAATCATAGGACTGCTCCAAGGACTCAAACGTTGTTTGTTTTTTTTGATAAGTGACATAATCAATAGATTTAACGGGTTAAAATTAAGCTAAAAGTTAACTTATAATAACTGTGAAAACAATGATAATTATCATCTAAAGAGTATATTAATAAGAAATTAACATTTGAATTAATATTCTAATGAAATTTAGGATAGAACGGCTTAATTATTTTTTATACTGTTCAGTCATCGAGATTATTTTACACTTAATCTATTCACATTCAAACTACTATTTATTAAATGACTTCTTAACGAATTTATTCAAGGCTACAACGAGTTTTTAATTGATCTACAATTAGTTGTCTCTATCTTTGGAGTGTAATTTTATTTAAAACCCCATTAAAATGAAATACCTACTTAAATACTTCGCTCTTACTGTTGTGGTTCTTAGCTTTTTTAATTGTGTTGTTGAGCCTATGGAATTCCTTGACGGAGCAACTAATGCTATTGTTGAAGAAATTGAAAATTCAGTGCCTGGTACCTCTGCAAATGATTCGTCTTGTAATAACCAGGATCCAAAAGCAAGAATCACTAATAATGGAACCGTAAACGTTGATCTTGAAATATACAATGTAAATGGTGACCTGATAGCATCTGAATATAATGTTGAGCCAGGACATCATTCTGGTTGGAAAGATTTCTCTAGTGGCGAAATTAGTTTCTTTGTCAGTAATGGCAGTTCAGATAAACTTATTGTTGTAGAAATGGGTACTTGTATGAAGTTTGACCTTGAAGTTGGAGCTAATAACCAGCTTGTAACAGACCAACCTGAGCATATTTAATCTGCTTTAGAGCACATTATAATTACTTTATTCTTGATAATGCTGGTTGTAAAGAAAAGAAAGTCATTACCACCATCTTTAATATGTAGTTTTCGTTTGATTTGATCAACTGACTCCGGAAAATTTCTAGTACTAATATTAGCTTTCATATACATAAGCTCCTTTTTAAGGAGTTTTTTGTTATATGGTAACAGCTTTTCTATTTTAAATCGTCTTCCGGGAAAGTCTATGAGTTCATTGTGAGTATATAAATGTGTGTTAGGATGAAGTTTAAACACATCAAGCTGTTTTGATATGCTTTTGAATGCACCCGACTTTAAAATGGCTGCATTTGGCTCATAAAGGTAGGTGAGTGGATCGCTATAGTTTATTTCAATAAGGGATTCTTCGTCAGGTGAAAATTGAAACAGTTCTGTACTATCGCCTTTTATGTTGGAAGTATTAACTATGATTTCTCCGTTATAGTCATTTTCTAAGATCCATAACAACTCTTTTACTTCATTCTTAAGGGCAACAACGTGAATTGATTTTACATACTGTAATTCTTTAATTCCGGCCGAAATATCAAGCAGGGGCGATGTTTTTATCAATATGTTCTTTGAATGTTTAAATAGCAGATTCAAGTGTTCAGGTACACTGGGTAAACAATCTCTCAAAAAAAAGACTTTTCCTTTTTTGTCATGTCGTCTAGAAGGATC
>CBDUIO010000046.1:0-12698 GCA_965367355.1 uncultured Flavobacteriaceae bacterium | reverse complement strand
AGATAAATTTTCCAGTCAGCATCAATTTTTTTCCAGACAATTACATATTTCCCCTTCCATGCAACTTCTTTTTTTTCTTTGGTTAAAGTTTTTCCTTCATAAACTCCATAATCATAAGCGTATTGGTTTTCAATGGTTATTTCTGATGGCGTAACTTTATGGTGGAGTACTTTTACATTTTCTGGTAGAATCCACTGTTTTTTAATGGCATCTCTTCCTGAAATTATTGGCGTATTATTTGGAAATATCTTTGCATCAGCCGTATAAAAATTAACCAAAGACTCATAATCTCCATTGACATAAGCTTTTGAAAAGGCTAATGTATTTTTTTCAATCATTTTTAAATCGGAGTTAGTTAAATTCTCTTTTTCACAAGAAATTTTCCAGGTTGGATAAACGATCTTTTCATTGGTATCAACCCATTCGCCAATCCATTTATATCCGGTTTAGGATATATCATAAAAAGTCAACCTGTAAGAACCTTCCATTCCGTTTGGAGCTTTTTGATCTCTGTAAAGGACTATTTTATCATCTTTTTTATTGCCTTCCCAGGTGGGTAAGGTACTTGCCGCAAAAGGTGATGAGTAATAATGAACATACCATCTGCTACTATCTGCATTAAACTGGCGAATACTTCCAGAATGTTTACCGTCAGATTTAAGAGTTTCATCCTGTACAGCCATACCATTCATAATATATTTGAAGGTCCAGGTCATGTCTATGGCATCATCCCAGGTTCCATCCGGATTTCTGGTTTCCGATTTGCAGTTGCATTTCCCGATCATAGGAGTAAAGTCTGCTGTTTCTTTTGGTGCATCAGGATTTAGTTGCCCAAAGGGATATTCATTATTCGGTTCGTATTCATACTGGGCAAAAACAGATGCTGTAAAAAATAGGAGAATTGAAAGAGTAAAATACTTCATAATTAATTGATTTAGACATCAATTTAATTATGTTTTTTAAAGATTCTGTCCTTGTTAAGAATAAATTAACGTCTTTTTTTTCGTTCCTGATGAATCTTAGGATTGCTAATTTTAGTTGAATCTGCTAATAGAACATTGAGTTCACTCAACTCATCTTTGGTGAATTCTCTGTATTTGCCAACAGGAACATCCAAGGAAATATTCATGATTCGCACACGTTTTAAAGAAGTGACTTCATAATTCAGGTATTCACACATCCGTCGTATTTGTCTGTTCAATCCCTGGGTCAAAACGATCCTAAAGGTTTTAGAATCTAATTTTTCAACAAGACATTTTTTGGTCCTTACTCCAAGCTCTTGCAGTGGAATGCCATTTGACATGCGATCTATAAAGGTTTGAGAAATGGGTTTATCCACCGTAACTAAATATTCCTTCTCGTGATTGTTGCTGGCACGCAAAATTTTATTGACAATGTCTCCGTCATCGGTTAAAAAGATGAGTCCCTCACTTGGCTTATCCAATCTTCCAATTGGGAAAATTCGTTTAGGATAATTTATAAAGTCTATGATATTATCTTTTTCAACCCTTGTATCTGTAGTGCAAACAATTCCAACAGGTTTATTAAATGCCAGGTAAATGGGTTTGCTTTTTTTCGATTTAATCAATTCTCCATCGACGCTTACCACATCTGTTGCTGACACTTTAGTACCCATTTCCGGCACTACACCGTTAACAGTTACTCTTCCGGCCTCTATTAATTTATCGGCTTCTCTTCGCGAACAGTATCCAACTTCACTTAAGTATTTATTAAGACGTGTTAATTGTTCTTCCATGGAGTAAAAATACAATAAAGTTTAGCTCTTGTTTTTGGCGATTTTTTTTGTGTAATAAAATCCTATTGAAATAATCAAAGCAACTAGATAAATAGCTGACAATATTGAACCTTCGAACCCAAATGCGCCACCATTAAATGAATTATTTTCTTTGATTGAAAATTCTATTACTGAATACGTGTCCTGACCACTTACATTAAAACCGAAAACTGTTTGAAACAAATTCCAACTTAAATGTAAAGCAATAGGAAACCAAAGTTTTTTGGTATGTATAAAAGTTAGACCTAAAATAATACCTGCAAGAAATATGTTAATTAAACTCAATAAATCAATATTAGGGTTTATTCCATGTGCTATAGCGAATAAAATAGAAGATATGATCAATGCGACATATTTGTTAAATGATGTCATTAGATTTTTTAAAATATATCCTCTAAACAGAACTTCTTCGGTAAATGAAACAATAATGAAAAGTGAAATTGAAAGGATTAATTCCTTTGCGTCAAATAGTATATGTACAAATTGAATTTCTTCCAAGACCAATAATAACAAATATCCTGAAGCCATTACAAAAGCACCAATTAATATTCCGGCAACAAAATCTTTAGCTCTGTTTTTTGTTTGAAATCCAAGTTTTATAAATGGTTCTTTATCTACAAACTTCATAAAAATCCAAATTAGAAGAAAGGTTCCTATTAAAGTACAAAAGTTAATAATTACTTTTTGTATAGATGACATTTCATGATTTGCATCAAATATTTCGGTACCCGATAAAAAAAATCCAATGGCCTGAAAGATACCAACTATTATAAAGTAAGGGACAATTAGTGCCAGGACTCGTAACCATCCATTATGTCTATATTCATTGCTTTTATCCATCTTTTTATTAATTATTATTTAAAAATTCAATTATATGATTATATACCTCTTGATTATTAAGAGAATGTCCATATCCGGACGTTGTTATTAATTGACTATTAGCAAAGTTTTTGTGAATTAGTTCGGCATCGTTATAAGAAATTATTTTATCCTTTTTATCATGAATGATCAAACCTTGAACACCATTTAATGATTGTGCGAATTTAGCGGTAGAAAACGTGCTTGGTGGTGCGCCAAACGTATTTTCTATTAATTTGTTCAATGATTTTACCACTTTGTCATTGTAACTTAAAAGATCGGTATAGCTTTTAAGAATAGTTTCAAATTCAGATGGAGCTCCCAGTAAAACCAGTTTTTTTAAATTTTGTGATTTATATTTATTCTGATAAAACACAGATGCCATACCTCCAACAGAATGGCCAATAATTATTTCAGGGCTGAATTGATTGCAGACTTCATTAATAAATTCTGAATATAAAATGGCATTGAATTTTTTGCTTTCTGAATAACCATGAGCAGGTGCATCCAAAGCAATGATATTATAATCTCTGGCTTTTAAAAGTTCGATTAATTTTCTCCATCGAGATGCATTACTCTCCCATCCGTGAGATAATAACAAGGTTTTATTCTTACCCTCCCAATGGTATGTCATTATTGAATGACCGTTATAGGATAATTGAATTTTATTAGAAGTATTTAAAAACTGTCTTTGGTATTTATTTATAAATCCTTTTCTAGGGGTCGCGAATAATGATAAGGCTTTGGCGGCAGCATAATCTGATGAAATAATGCTTGATGCATTCAATAAAGTGCCTACCGTTTTTGGAACAGCCTTGTTTAAGAATCTTTTCATTGACCTTCTCTGTTTACAGAATCAATAGAGAAAGCAGGTGAACAAATTGCTATGTATTCACAAGGTTCTGTAAAAGGATTAGAATATTGAACTCTGGTATTTTTATTAATTTTAATGGATTGACCTGCATCTAACACAATTATTTCGTTGTCAACAATGAATTGCTTTCTGCCTTTGATTACATAGGTGTATTCATCAAACTCCGGAGTTTGGAAGGGCTCACTCCAACCAGATGGAGCAATCATGTGAGCAATACTTAATTGTGCGTTACCATCACTGGCTAGTCCAAAATGTTCTTTAATAATTTTTCCATCAGTTGTTGGAACTATAAAAGGTGATTTTTGTATTGTATAATTCTTCATTATTTAAGTGGTTTCTTTTTAATCATACCTCCTCTAAGATCCTTTACTATTCCCATGATTATAAATGCATTCTTATCAATTTTATCGATCTCTGTGTTTAATCTAGCCAGTTCTAATCTCGTGACCACAGTATAAATGATATCCTTTTCATAACTCTTGCCTGAGCTTCCAAAACCACCTTTACCTGCATAAATGGTGCATGCCCGCCTTAACTTATCAATGATCATATTCCTTAATTCTTCATGTTTTTCAGAAATTATAGTAACTCCAACATACTCCTCAACACCGTCCACTACAAAATCAACTGTTCTTCCTGCGGCCAAATAAGTCAGTATTGCATAAAGGGCTGTTTCTACAGAAAGGACGTAAGCACCAAACGAAAAGATAATAATATTAATGATCAAGAGGACATCACCAACGGTTATTGAAATTTTTCGACTTATAAAAATGGCAAGAATTTCGGTTCCATCTATGACACTTCCTCCTCTCATGGCCATTCCTATACCCAATCCTAAAAAGAATCCTCCAAAAACTGCTATCAATAATTTGTCTTCCGTAATGGTTGGATAGTCTACAAAATGAACCACAAATGCCAAAAATGTAATTGCCACAATACTTCTGACAGCAAATTTAAAATTCATGGTTTTTGCCCCAAGAATTATAAAAGGTAAATTGACCAAAACCAACAAATACCCTAGATCAATATTAGTTATATTTTCGAGCAATAGCGATATCCCGGTAGCACCTCCATCAATGAACCTGTTTGGTAATAAAAATCCCTTTAAACCAAATCCTGCTGAAAACACTCCAATAATTACAAAAATGTATTCTTTGATTGTATGGGATAATTCAACTTGAAGATTTTTAACAATTGGTTCAATTTGCTTTTTGGTTATTGGCGAATCCGGTTGCTTCGCTTTTATTTTTTTTCGAGCAACATCAATTAGTAATTTGGCTATAAATGGATTCATAAATGTTGGTGTTAGAAATTAATTCCAGTTAATCATAAAATATTTAATCTTGGCATCATCAGGTATTTGAGATGCTTCAATAGTCATTTTCATATCAAATCTTAAATTAGCCGGTAACTCTTTTTTATCAATGGTAAAATAGGCATTGATCTCATTGACGTTGACGTTAATTGAATTGATCAAATTGTCTATGCGATTAACCTTATAAGCATTTTGAATATCCTTAAAAGTACTAAGATTAGTAATATTCTTAGCTGTCTTATAACGTGGATCCATAATTCTAATATTATCAATAACCGCTGTAGAATCAAGGGCTTCATTTGGTGTTAAGACCAATAAATGATTTCCGGTTTTATCAAAAATATCAATGTTGTTAATGTTTCCCGTAAATTCATCTCCTCCAACAAATTTTACGATAGAATCATTTGGAAAAACAGATTCAAGATCTTTTACCTGTGTAGAATCGGTTAAGAAACCAATGTTATGTTTTTCTACCAAAAAAGGATCCATTTCTTTTTTACACGAAACAACAATCAAGATAAGCATTGCGGTAAAAAGTAAATTCTTCATTTATACATATTTAATTGTTAGATTTCAATAAACCATTGAAAACTGCGACTGAGTGGAATAATATTTTACTACATTACCTTTTTGAGAATACCAAAAACACTTCTTATAAAAGTGGCGCTCGTTAACACTTTTACAATAGGATTCTGCCTGGTACTTCTTCTGGATGTAGATCTGGTTGTGGTTTTTCGAGCTTTTTCTTTAGCCACTTTTGCCTCTTCTTGTGCTTTTACCAATTCCGCTTTTTCAATTTTTTTGTTGAGCATTTCGTAGGCACTCTCTCTATCTATTGTCTCATTGTATTTTAATACCAATTTGGAGTCATTTAAAAGCGATTGTAATTCATTTGAAGTCAAGACATCCATTCTACTCATAGGTGCTCTCATCATAGTTGCTGCCAGAGGTGTTGGTCTTCCTTTTTCATCTAGAGCAGAGACTAAGGCTTCGCCAATTCCCAAAGAGGTTAATACTTCGGCAGTATCATAAAAATCAGTATCCGGATAGTTTTGTGCAGTAAGCTTGATTGCTTTTCTATCCTTGGCTGTAAAGGCTCTTAAAGCATGCTGGATTTTTAATCCCAACTGACTTAATACAGCTTCAGGTACGTCTGTTGGATTTTGAGTTACAAAGTATAGCCCAATTCCTTTACTCCGGATTAATTTAACAATACTTTCAATTTGATTTAGAAGGGCTTTGGATGCTTCATTAAATATTAAATGGGCCTCGTCAATAAAAATAATCAGTTCGGGTCTTCCTGAATCTCCTTGTTCAGGAAAGGTCTCATAAATTTCTGCCAATAAACTAAGCATAAAGGTTGAGAATAATTTTGGTTTGTCTTGAATATCGGTTAACCTGATTATGTTTATAAAGCCTTTACCGTCTCTTGTCGTTCTTGCCAGATCATCAACTTCAAAACTTTTTTCTCCAAAAAACAATTCACCGCCTTGTTGCTCAATTTCAACAACTTTTCTTAAAATTGCCCCGGTTGAAGCAGTAGAAATTCGTCCGTATGCCGATTCAAATTCCGCTTTTCCTTCCTGTGTGCAATATTGAAGGATCTTTTTAAAATCTTTTAAGTCTAAAAGAGGTAGTTTATTATCATCACAATATTTGAAAATTACTGAAACAACACCAGACTGAGCGTCAGACAAGTCTAAAATTCTGGATAATAAAACAGGACCAAATTCACTCACAGTGGCTCTTAACCTCACACCATCCTGTTCTGATAAGGTTAGAATTTCAACCGGAAATCCTTTAGCTTCAAATGGCAATCCTATTTTAGCCATTCGTTCATCAATTTTAGGATGTCCAGGACTTGGCTGTGCCAATCCGCTTAAGTCACCCTTAATATCCATAAGTAATACAGGAACTCCCTTTTCACTGAGGTTTTCGGCAAGAACTTGTAATGTTTTAGTTTTTCCTGTACCGGTTGCTCCTGCAATTAATCCATGCCTGTTCATAGTCTTTAACGGCACGTTTACATACGCATTTGTAAGCGTTTCGCCATCTAACATAGCTGAACCTAATGTAATAAAATCACCCTTGGCTGTATTGCCTTCAGAAATAATCTTAAAAAAATCGTCTTTTCTACCCATCTTGATTTAAAATTTTGCATAAAAATAGGCAATAAAGTGTAAAACAAAAATTGTTAGGATTAAACAATATTCAATTGACATTTGGTTATCTTTGCACCTTATGAAAAAAGAAGATTCAGAGTTAGTTAAAAAAGGGTTGCTGCTGCCATTGATGGAGGCGTTTTACACGATTCAGGGTGAAGGTTATCACAAGGGAACTGCTGCTTATTTTGTAAGAATCGGAGGTTGTGATGTTGGATGCCACTGGTGTGACGTTAAAGAAAGCTGGAATTCGGAACTGCATCCGCCAACAGAAACTCAAAAAATAGTAGAAGAAGCAAAGAAATACAGCAAAACTATTGTAGTAACCGGTGGAGAGCCACTTACCTGGGATATGACCGAACTGACATCTCAATTAAAAGCAGATGGTATGCAGGTGCATATTGAAACTTCGGGAGCCTACAAATTAACAGGAATCTGGGACTGGATATGTTTATCTCCTAAAAAGCAAAAATTACCCAAACAGGAAATTTATGAAAAAGCTAATGAGCTTAAGATAATTGTCTATAATAAAGATGATTTTCGGTTTGCAGAAGAACAGGCTTCAAAAGTAAATAAGGATTGTATTTTATATATGCAACCGGAATGGAGTAAACGAGAAAAGGTCATACCTGAAATTGTAGATTATGTTATGAAGAATCCTAAATGGAAAGTATCTCTTCAAACTCATAAGTATTTAAATATTCCTTAGAATTGTAGTTTAAAATCTTATTACATTTTATCGATAAAATAAATTTCATATTAACATCAATAAAGTATTATTAGTTATAATGTGTAAGTAATATATCATTATATGTTTCTAATTTGATATCATAATTACATTTTTGCTTCACTAAATAAAATAAAAGTTAAGAATATGTGTGGAATAGTATGTGCTTTCGATCTTAAGCAGAAATCAGATGAGTTAAGACCTCAGGTTTTGGAAATGTCTAAAAAAATCAGGCATCGCGGACCGGATTGGAGTGGAATTTACAGTGATGAGAAAGCAATTTTAGCTCATGAAAGATTGGCTATTGTCGATCCGGCATCAGGTAAACAACCATTATTCAGTGAGGATAAAAAATTGATATTGGCGGCCAATGGTGAAATTTATAATCACAGGGAATTACGAAAGCAATTTAAAGGCTCTTATAATTTTCAAACGGAAAGTGATTGCGAGATCATTTTAGCCTTATATCAAAAAAAAGGAGTTGATTTCATTGACGATATGAATGGAATCTTTGGGTTTGCAATCTATGATGTGGAGAACGATGAATATTTTGTTGCCAGAGATCATATGGGGATTATTCCTTTATACATAGGCTGGGATAAACACGGTACTTTTTATGTTGCTTCAGAATTAAAAGCTTTGGAAGGGTTTTGTACTAAAATAGAATTATTTCCACCGGGACACTATTTGTCCAGTAAGGATGGAGAATTTGTAAAATGGTATAAAAGGGACTGGACAGAATACGATGCAGTTAAAGATAACGAAACCAGTATTAAAGCAATAAAAGATGCTTTGGAAGCCGCAGTACACAGACAGTTAATGAGTGACGTTCCTTATGGTGTCTTACTTTCCGGCGGATTAGATTCTTCTGTCACTTCTGCTATTGCAAAAAAATATGCACAAATGCGTGTAGAGTCGGATGATACACAGGCTGCATGGTGGCCACAATTACACTCTTTTTCAGTTGGATTGGAAGGTTCACCGGACTTAGCGGCAGCAAAACTTGTAGCCGATCATATAGGGACGATTCATCATGAAATTAAATTCACTATTCAGGAAGGTCTGGATGCGATTCGAGATGTTATTTACAATCTTGAGACCTATGATATTACAACCATACGTGCCAGCACTCCAATGTACTTAATGGCGAGAGTTATCAAGTCTATGGGAATAAAAATGGTGCTTTCAGGTGAAGGTGCAGACGAATTATTTGGAGGATATTTATATTTTCATAAAGCGCCAAATGCCAGGGAGTTTCATGAAGAAACGGTTCGCAAACTAAGTAAACTTCATATGTATGATTGTTTACGAGCAAATAAAAGTTTGGCTTCCTGGGGAATTGAAGGTCGGGTTCCATTTTTGGATAAAGAATTTATGGATGTCGCCATGCGAATTAACCCACAGGATAAAATGATAAATGGTGAGCGTATGGAGAAATGGGTAGTCCGAAAAGCTTTTGAGGATATGTTGCCTAAAAGTGTAGCCTGGAGACAAAAGGAACAGTTTAGTGACGGCGTTGGATATAGCTGGATAGATACTTTAAAAGAAATGGTAGCAAGCGAAATTACTGATGAACAAATGGCAAATGCCCATTTCAGATTCCCAATACAAACCCCTCAAAATAAAGAGGAGTTTTACTATCGCTCTATTTTTGAGGAGCATTTTCCAAGCGATGCAGCCGCTTTGAGTGTCCCACAGGAACCTTCGGTTGCATGTAGTACCAAAATTGCTTTGGAATGGGATGAGGCTTTTAAAAACATGAATGACCCATCAGGAAGAGCAGTAGCACAAGTACATGATGATGCCTATTCAAAATAAGGCAAAATCATTATATATTTTTGATTATAAGGCTTCAAAATCTCGCTTCTGCGGGATTTTGTTTTTTTAACTGAATTACAAAAGGCAATAATCAGTCAAAATCAATTTTAAGGTACTTTAGAGCGTTTATAAGGCACTTTCTCGAAATTAACAATTGTTGATAAATATCTTATTGCGTCCTTAAATTGAACAGAATTCACCTGTCAATTTCGTATATTTGTTTGTATTGAGAAATGATACTTTATGTGTCATTTTTTTATGAATTTAACTAAAAATAAAGGATAAGATTTTATGAGCGAAGAAAATAAGAAAAACAACTATTCGGCGGAAAATATTCAAGCCCTTGAAGGAATGGAACATGTAAGAATGCGTCCTTCAATGTATATTGGTGATGTTGGAACCAGAGGACTTCATCACTTGGTTTATGAGGTCATTGATAATTCAATAGATGAGGCTTTAGCCGGACATTGTGACAAGATCACTGTAATTATAAATGAGGACAATTCAATTACAACAGAAGATAATGGGCGAGGTATTCCGGTAGATCTTCACAAAAAAGAAGGTGTTTCTGCATTAGAAGTTGTAATGACCAAGATTGGTGCTGGAGGAAAGTTTGATAAAGATTCCTACAAAGTATCCGGTGGATTGCACGGAGTTGGAGTTAGTTGTGTGAACGCATTGTCACAACACTTAAGAGCAACTGTTTTCAGAGATGGTAAGATCTGGGAGCAGGAATATGAAAGGGGAAAACCTTTGTATCCTGTAAAATCAATTGGCACAACAGATAAAAGAGGGACCACAGTAACTTTTACACCAGATTCTAAAATTTTCACTCAGACATTAGAATATAGTTACGATACCCTTGCCAGCAGATTACGTGAATTGGCATTTCTTAATAAGGGTATTGAAATGATCTTGGTTGATAAACGCCACAAAAAAGAAGATGGAGAATATGAAGGCGAAAGGTTCTATTCTGATGAAGGTCTTAAGGAATTTGTTCAGTTTCTGGATGGAAATCGTGAACCCTTAATGAAAAATGTTATTGCTTTTGAAGGAGAAAAAAATGGAGTTCCGGTTGAAGTTGCAATGATCTATAATACGTCCTATGCCGAAAATTTACATTCCTATGTAAACAATATCAATACGCATGAAGGAGGAACACATTTAACTGGTTTCAGACGTGGTTTAACACACACTTTAAAAAAGTATGCCGATGAATCCGGAATGTTGGATAAACTTAAATTTGAAATAGCCGGTGATGATTTTCGTGAAGGACTTACAGCCATAATTTCGGTTAAGGTTCAGGAACCTCAATTTGAAGGTCAGACTAAAACAAAACTGGGTAACAGGGAAGTGTCAGCTTCTGTAAGTCAGGCAGTTTCAGAAATGTTGACCGATTATCTTGAAGAACATCCAGATGATGCCAAGATTATTGTACAAAAAGTTATGCTGGCAGCTCAGGCAAGACATGCGGCTCAAAAGGCTCGTGAAATGGTTCAGCGTAAAACAGTCATGAGTATTGGAGGCTTACCTGGAAAACTAAGTGACTGTTCAGAAGAGGATCCTGCAAAGTGTGAAGTGTTCCTTGTAGAGGGTGATTCGGCAGGTGGAACGGCAAAACAAGGTCGTGACAGAGCTTTTCAGGCAATACTGCCACTAAGAGGAAAAATATTAAATGTAGAAAAGGCAATGGTTCATAAGGTATTCGAGAATGAAGAGATCAAGAACATCTTTACAGCACTCGGAGTAACCATTGGAACCGAAGAAGACAGCAAAGCATTAAATCTTTCAAAATTACGATATCATAAAGTGGTTATTATGTGTGATGCCGATATTGATGGTAGTCACATTGCAACACTTATTTTAACTTTTTTCTTCAGATACATGAAGGAACTTATCGAAAACGGACATATTTACATAGCTACTCCTCCGCTTTACCTTGTTAAAAAAGGTGCTAAAAAACAATATGCATGGAGTGATAAGGAGCGTGATGAGATTGTAGAAAGTATGGGAGGAAGTGCCAGTATTCAGCGTTACAAAGGTCTTGGTGAAATGAATGCCGAACAACTTTGGGATACAACTATGAATCCGGAATTCAGAATATTAAGACAAGTTCAGATAGATAACGGTTCTGAAGCTGATAGGATCTTTTCTATGTTAATGGGTGATGATGTCCCGCCAAGACGAGAATTTATTGAGAAAAACGCGGTTTATGCGAATATAGATGCATAGATTAAAATATCTTCTATTTTTTTATTCAGCAATAACATTTGCCCAATTTGATGATGTGAGTGATATTGCTGAAGATCTTGTTTTTTTAGCAGATAAATATGTGTCTCCTGCTGCAGAAGCATCTGCTTATCAATCTTCTGGAGGTTGGTATACAAGTGCTAAAAAAAAGGAACTTTGGGATTTAGAGATCTCTTTACAGGGAAATTTGCTGTTTATACCCAACAAGTCTAAAAATTTCCTGCTAAATGAGTCAGATCTTATAAATCTTTCAATTCAAGGTGATCCAACATCTGCCAGTTTGCCAACAGCTTTAGGCGGAGATAATTTTGTAGTTATTGAAGGCAGTATTGGTGACGATTCCTTTGAATTCGATTCACCTGAGGGAATTAATGAATCCTTTGTTAAACATGCACAATTGCAAGCCAGTCTTGGACTTTGGAAAGGAACTTCATTAATAGGAAGATTTTCACCAAAAATAAAGATCAATAAAACATACTACCAGATATTGGGTTTTGGTGTACAGCATAATTTATCGCAATGGATTCCTTCTATAAAAGAGACTTCTTTTGATTTATCCGGATTGTTGACTTATTCTTTTTATTCTGTAAGTGATACATTTTCTGAGGTTAATCTGCCAATAGGGACGTTGAATTCAGTTGTAGTTGATGGTGAATCCCTTATGTTTAATATAATTGCTTCAAAACAAATTGAAAAGTTTACATTTTCAACAGCAATTGGATTGACCTCAAGTAAGTTTGATTATAAAGTAGGAGGCGATGGGGACTTAGTTTTAAATACATTGAATCAAGCTCTTGGTACATTAAATGAAAGTAAAACAAATTTTAAAGGTGATTTTGGAATAGACTACAGATTTTATGATTTCTCTGTAAATACGATGTTAACTTTAGGTAACTATT
>CBDUIO010000045.1:0-13228 GCA_965367355.1 uncultured Flavobacteriaceae bacterium | reverse complement strand
AGCCATTAATTTCTTATTATTAATTTTCAGTTGCAATAAGACAAAGAAACCTGTAGTACAGAAATCTGAAGATATTCGAGTTATCTCTGCCAGAAGTTTAGTTGAAAGTGGATCTCATGAATTGGCTCCTACAGGAAGTTAAGATTATTCCACCCGGTTTTATTTCAAATTCATTACTTTATAACCTGCCCGCTCTCTATGAGAACCGGATAGATGTAACCATATCCAAAATCTTTATTAAGAGTTACCTGACCTTTAAAAGTTAATATATCTCCCAATTTAACAGTATCTATAGTTGATATAGTAATATCATTTTTATCATTGAAATTGGTGCCATCTTTTAAATGAACCCAATTTTTATTCATAATATTCTCATTTACTTTTACTACTTTTCCTCGTATAATAACTTCCTTACCAGAAAATTTTTCAGGATTGGAAAATAGTTTTTCAATACTTGTTCCATTCTCAGGTTGTGAAATTGTTTCAATTACCTCAGGAGCCTTAATATTTTGTTTATAGCTATAGACGGTTTTTTCTTGGTCCTTCTTAAATAATCCGTCTAGAAACCAAACAACATCAAAGGTTTTATTTAATTCCTTACTTTCAAAATTTACCATTTTCATACCTCCTTTATAATAATATTCTTTTCCAATTTCAATAGTGGATTTAGGAATGGCAACCCAATATTCTTCATTGTTTTCTGATACTTTAACATAAGAATACGTTCCAGCATCCAGCAATTCCTTTGCAATTACCAGATGTGTTTCATCACTTACCTTTGAAGTATTCGTTGTATTGATAGATTGATAATGCCCTGAATCTTTACAGTTAGAAAAAATAAAGATAAATAAGAGTGGGAAAACTATTTTAATAATAACTGAATTCATTGTTTAGGTTTTAAGATTTATCAAAATTAAGCATATTAATTTCAACTATGCATGATAAAAATCACCAATTTATTTGCTTAATCCCATGATTCTCCAGCCACTTATTTGCTGTGCTGAAATGTTTGTTGCCAAACCATAATCCACGATTAGCGCTCAATGGAGATGGATGTCCCGAAGTTAATACCAAATGCTTAGCAGAATCAATTAATTTTAATTTGCTTTTAGCAAAACCACCCCATAGCATGAATACAACTTTTCCTCTATTAGAACTAATAGTTGAGATTACAGAATCCGTAAAAATCTCCCATCCTTTCTTTTGATGACTTCCTGCCAAATGAGCTCTGACTGTTAAGGATGCATTTAAAAGTAATACGCCCTGATCTGCCCATTTTTCCAAATTTCCACTTTTAGGATATTGGATTCCAAGGTCTTTTTCAATTTCTTTGAATATATTGATTAATGAGGGTGGATGAGGTATACCATCATTTACCGAAAAACATAATCCGTGGGCCTGCCCATTTCCATGATAAGGATCTTGGCCTATTATAACTACCTTGACATCATTAAAATGGCAATGGTCAAAGGCATTGAAGATTTGCTTACCGGGAGGAAAACATTTATGTTGTGAATATTCCTGCCTTACAAATTGAGTTAAATTTTTAAAATATGGTTTCTCAAATTCTTCTTGTAAATAAGGTTTCCAACTTTCATGTATGTTTACATTCATTAATATAATTACTTTTGTAAAGCTAAAATAGGACAATTTTTAAAATGATATCAATTCATCAAAAAACTTTAAGCGATATTGAATTCAATACAGTTTTAGATCAGGTTAGCAACTATTGTTTGACTGATCTTGGCCGAAACAAAGTGTTGAAAATAAAACCCTTTGGCTTAAAGGATGATATTGTTTTGGCCTTGAATGAGACCAATGAGTACCTTTCATCATTTGATAATAACAATCGTATTCCTAATCATCGATTTGAGCCAATTACTAAGGAGCTCAAATTATTAAAAATAGATAACACATATCTGGAATCAAACGGATTACAAAAAATTGTATCGATCTCCATAACGGTTCATAGTATTATTACCTATTTAAACAAATTCGAGGAATACTATCCGGTATTAAATGAAAATGCTTCCAAAATTGAACTCACTAAAGTTATAATTGAAAAGGTCGATGCTATTCTGGATCGCTTTGGAGATATAAAAGATAGTGCTTCTCCTCTATTAGGACAGCTAAGAAAATCAATAATTAAAATAAAAGGTCAGATAAATCAGAGTTTTTCAACTGCATTGCATACATATCAAAATCAAGATTATTTAGATGATATTCAGGAAACAGTGGTTGATAATAAAAGAGTATTGGCTGTTAAGTCCATGTATAGGCGCAAAGTGAAAGGTTCAATCATGGGAAGCAGCAAAACAGGCAGCATTGTTTATATTGAACCGGAAGCAACAACCAAATATTCAAGGGAATTAAACAATCTGGAATATGAAGAACAAGAAGAACTTATTAGAATTCTAAAAGATGTAACTAATTTTATCAGACCATATTACAACCTGCTGGACCAATATCAAAACTATTTATCAGACTTAGATGTGATATTCGCTAAAGCAAAATATGCCAAATCCATCAATGCACTTTTTCCTGAAATTTCAGATGACAAAACACTCTTCCTTAAAGATGCATACCATCCCCTTCTCTATTTAAATAATTTAGTGCTTGACAAGCCAACCTTTCCTCAGACCATTGAACTCACCAAAACAAGCCGGATCATAGTGATTTCAGGACCAAACGCAGGAGGAAAAAGCATTACGTTAAAAACTATTGGTTTGCTTCAGGTTATGCTGCAAAGCGGATTATTGATTCCTGTAAATGAGCGTAGCAGAGTTTGCATTTTTGACAGGATTATGACCGATATAGGTGACAATCAATCTATAGAAAATCATTTGAGCACTTATAGTTACAGGCTTAAACAGATGAATTATTTCGTAAAAAAGTGCAATAAGAATACCTTATTTTTAATTGATGAATTTGGCACCGGTAGTGATCCTGAACTAGGTGGAGCATTGGCTGAGACATTCCTGGAAGTGTTTTATGACCGTGAAGCTTATGGCATTATAACAACGCATTACTCTAATTTAAAGATGCTTGCTAACGAGCTGCCTTTTATGCTGAATGCCAACATGTTATTTGATAACAGAAGTTTAGAGCCTGTTTTTAAATTAGCATTAGGTCAAGCAGGGAGCTCCTTTACGTTTGAAGTTGCTCAAAAAAATGGCATTCCTTACAATTTGATAAACAAAGCTAAAAAGAAAATTGAGCGCAGCAAGGTTCGCTTTGATGCTACTATTGCAAAGCTTCAGAAAGAACGGTTTAAATTAGAGAAGACTGAACGTTCCTTAAAAGTTAACGAACAGAAAAAATTAAGTGAAGCTGAGAAATTGGAGGAGATCAATCTTAAAATTCAAAGAAAACTGGAAAGTTATCAGGAATTATACGATAGTAATCAACGATTGATATATTTAGGACAAAAGGTTAATGAAATTGCAGAAAAGTATTTCGAGAATAAGGGAAAAAGAGAACTTATGTCTGAGTTATTCAGAATCGTGCAAATTGAAAACTCCAAACGTAAAAAAGTATCTGCTAAACAAAAGAAGATCCTGAAAGACAAGGAAATAAAAATTCAAAAAGAAGCCGATAAAAAAGTAGAAGTCATCAGAAAAAAGAAAAAGGAAGCGAAGAAGAAAGAAATTATCATTGAAAAGCCAAAACCGGTTTTAAAAATAGGCGATAAAGTTAGAATGACCGATGGACGAGCAGTGGGAAGTATTGATATAATTGAAAAAAACAAGGCTGTAGTTAATTATGGCATGTTTACTACTAATGTTAATATTGATCTGCTTGAATTAGTGGAAGCTTCAAAATAATATGATAAACATTCAAGAAAACAAACAACTTATATTATTTGACGGGATTTGTAACCTATGCAATGGCTCTGTGCAATTTATTATAAGGAATGATAAAAAAAACACATTCCTGTTTGCTCCGCTGCAAGGTAAAGCTGCCAAGGAGATCATAAAGAATTATAATATAGATACTGCTAAAACAGATTCTATTCTGCTCTATTCGAAGAAAGACGGCTTATCGACTAAATCTACAGCTGCTTTGAACATTGCCAAAAGACTCAGAGCTCCTATTAATTTCCTGGTGATATTTTTTGTTGTTCCAAAATTTATAAGAAACTGGATCTACGATCTTATTGCACGAAACAGATATAGCTGGTTTGGAAAACAAGATGCCTGCATGATCCCTTCACCTGAACTAAGATCCAAGTTTTTAGAATAAAAAAAGTCTGGACGGTAATCCAGACTTTAATTAACACTAAAATTGAATAATTAAATAATAATTTGCTTAGCACCTTTTTTCTCACCAAAAATGATTTCTATATAATACGTTCCTTTTTCTAAAAAAGAAATGTTTAATGTGTCTCCTAAAATAATTCTGGCATTAGCAGAAAATATTTGTTGATTACCTTCATTATAAATATTGATGTAATCAATAGCTTCAACTGAATTGAAAGTTACGTTCTTAAAGATAGTATCAACTTTAAAATCAAGTATTCCAGTCTCTTTATCGCTTGTATTAGCATTGGTCAATTCAACCTTATTGATCTTCTTTGAGCTTTTTTTAATTTTATTATCATTTGCACCAGAAACGGACAAGGATAATAACAATACCAGAAGTACTAATTTTTTCATACTTCAAAGATAAATTGGAAAAGAACTATTTTAGAATTATCCCGATATAAGACCTAAATACTTGATTAACATATTATAAATGTTAAAAATATCGATAAAAAGACACAGGTATATATTGGTAACAGATAAATTCTGATAATCCAGAAGAGCGAAAACCGAATGTATTACTTAAGGTTTTTTAAAATAAATTCAACCTTATTATTGGTATTACTGTTGTGCTTATAGGAGTCTGTAATATGCTTTGGGTTAATAGCAAGTCCTAGATCCTGAAGAGATTTCAATTGGTTTAAATATTCCAGAGAGACCTTTCCTGAAAGCAATACATTTAAATCGGTGCCTTTTTCATATAGGTTATATACTTTCTTAAGTCCGCTCAAATAAAGATAATCTTTTGTAAAGCCTCCGCCTCGGTGAACTCTAACCGTTATTTTAAATGCCGTTTCCTTATCCAGGTTATAACCGTTATATAGCATCCTGAAAGTTCCGGAAAAGGAATAGCCCTTTGCTAAACTATCAACAGCAATCACTCTGTATGCCAGTTCTTTTAAACGTTTTATGGTCAGGCTGTTGCTCATATACTCTGAAAAGACTGCCAATCCTTCCTGTGTTTCCACATTATTGGGAAACCCATGAGAGAATATTTTCAATGGTTGGAGCAATCCGTTCATGGTAGTTACCATATGAACGCCTATTTCATGATTTGTAAGAATCGCAATCTGATTTTCTGAAAATGTATGATTTTTGTTTAGAACCAGTGTCTGGATATTGTTTAAAACCATGGCAATGGCCGACATTTTATCTGAGTGCTTTATGGTATAAGTAAAATCATATCGCTTTGAATAGTCCCTGAATAATTGCTCAGTTTCATAGACATCAAATTTTGGTTTAAACTGCTCCAGATTATCATGATCATCCTTATAATGCAGAATGAATTTCGCGTTTTCCACATCATTTTCAGTTGGTGTGCCAAAAGAATGAAGGCTGTTATAATAGAACTTTTTTCCTTCGCCAATAGTTTCAATGCATTGTATCAGTCCTGAGTAGTCATAGATGATATCTTCATAAAGCTGTCTGATCTCTGAGTTGTCAATTTGTTCAATAGGCTGGGTGAACAACTCCCTGTGAAGTTTGAATTTATCAAAATCAATTCCCGGATATTCAAAAACAGGGTCGGTCAGGTATTTTGAAGCAAAGAATTTAGCTTTTTCTTCTTCGATGTTTACGGGATTGACATAACTTAACAGTTCAATCTTCTTAACTAATTCGTCTATACGACGATCTATTTGAAATAAAGCCTTTTGTTCAATTTCTATATTACTCATGCTCTGTGCTTCTTATAAAATATTTCTGCATGTTCCTTCATTCTGTCTTTTAACTGCTCCTCAACCGCCTGAACAACCTCAGGATAAATAACCTGATTTAATTCATCACAATAAACCTTAGCTATTTCGGTTGCCAAAACTAAGGTATTTTTAAAGTTTTTTGTTATATATTTTAGAAAATAACCGTTACCAAAAAAGGTGTTGTTTATATCTGCGGTCGATTTTATACCATGAGGCAATTTTATTTCCGACAGGCTATGCCTCCAAGACTCTATCTCTTCACCAAAACGATCATTATCCACATTGGACGTGCCTAAATTCCATGTTGGTACTTCCCTGTCCCATCGCTGCCAGTTGTAGCTATGCATATCATACACAATACAGCAACCAAACTTACTTTCAATCTTATCTATCAAGGCATGGGTCACTTTAAAAAAGGCTGTATGTTTTGCCAAGGACTTTTCTTTTTCATTCTCAGATAATGGTTCCTTCCATAGCTTCTTTCCCCAGGCTGTTTCAAAAACGGCTTCTTCCGGAATTCTGTTTAGATCATATTCAAATCTGGAATCACGACCAGCGATTAGAATAGGATGTGAAATAACCATATTCCTGGTTTCAGGATCTTCCTCATACCATCTTTCGTATTGTGAATGCAAACAATTATCCCATAGTTCTTTTCTGAACTGATTCCCATCATGTACGGCGCCACAAACATAAGGCACGTATTTATCAATCTTTAAGGTAAAGGAATAATCTGAAGCAACAGCATAAAAGGTTTCTTCAGCTTCAATCTTTCGAATGATTTGTTCTACAGATAACTTCTGCATAAATCAATTAAGAATTCTTTTAAGAAACATATACATACTTTTTTCTGTAGTATTATAATTTCCATCGGAAAAGAATAATCCTTTTATGTCAGCGAATAACAGATCGATATCCATTTTAGAATAGTTATGCTCCTTAAGTCCGGCTATTATTTTTTGAATGCTTTGATAATCGTTGTCCTTATCAAACTCATCACGTACTTTCTGAAACGTCTTCATATCTACTTTCGAAATGATAACATTTCTTTCCTTGTTAGATACTATCAAATCTGATTCAGAAGCATACAAAAGAATGTATGCTACAAGTTCTTCTTTAGTCCAATGTGTTTTCTTTTCCATAGTTCATTCTTTAGTTAAACTCCCATATTCGGTCCAGGAACCATCATAAACCGAAAGCTTTTTAAATCCTGCAATGTCAGCACCTAGTGCCAAAACACAGGCTGTTATTCCTGAACCACAGGAAAAAACAAGGTTTTTTTCTGTTTCATTAAAGTTATTGAAAATTGAAGTCAATTCATCATCAGGTTTCAATTTATTTCCATTAATTAATTCTGTATATGGTAAGCTTATAGAATTCGAAATATGTCCACTTCTTAATCCTTCTCTGGGTTCTTTTTCCCTCCCATAGAACCTGTCTGCAGACCTGGCATCCAAAATCATATGTTTCTTATCGTCTTTTACTTTTATGACATCATCAAAGAATTTAAAGAATTGTGAATCATATTGCCCTTTAAAATTCCCTTTTGATCCTTTATATGGCTTCTTAGGTTCTACCTTGTGATTTGCTTTTACCCATTCGGGAAAGCCTCCATCAAGCACAGCCACATTTTTACGTCCGAACGCCCTGAATAACCACCAGGCCCTGGCACTTGAATAAATGCCATTATCGTCATAAACCACGATGGCACTGTCCTTATTTATACCCAGATTCTGAGCTTCTTTCGTAAATTGATCTTCTTTAGGAACTGCGTTTGGAAAGGGATTCGATGTATCACTGAATTTATTTTTAATGTCAAAAAAGCGCGCTTTTGGAATTTGAATGTCATTTGATGCGCTTGACGATGGATCTGCAACTTTATCCATTGTTGCATCCAGTATTATAAGATTTGGCGCTTCTAAATGATCGTTTAGCCAATCAACTGAAACCAAAGGTTTGTTCAATTTTATATTTTGATCCACAATTGATGTTTAAGCTTCTTCTACTGTTTTTCTTAACCTGGAACGTCTGTCAAAGGCATATACTTTATCCATCACTTTACTTTCCACGAAATCTATAACCCGTTCTTCTACCTTGACCTTATTCTTGTAAACCTTATTCATATAGGTTATACCACCGGGAGACATCACGTTGACTTCTACAAGCATTCCTCCTATGACATCAATTCCAACAAAGTAAAGTCCGTCATTAACAAGTTTAGGTCCAATTTGTTTACAAAGAGCTTTTTCTGATTTGGTTAGAGTATGTTTGGCAATGCTTCCACCGGCCGAAACATTCGACCTGTGATCATTAGTTCCCGGAACACGTTTCATTGCTCCTACTGGCTCTCCATTAAGTAACAGAATACGAACATCGCCCTGGTCTGCTCCTTTAATATAATCCTGAAGAATAACATAGTTGGATGTTCCATCGGAGTTGGTAATATAAAAATCCAATAATGAATTGATATTACCCATTGCCGATTTTTCAATAAGAATAACTCCCGATCCTCCAAAACCATTCAATGGTTTCAGGATCATTTTATTCGCCTTTGACTCCCTGATCTGCTCGATAAGGTAATCCTTGTTCTTAGATACATGAGTATTTGGTATAATATTGCTATGCGCATCTCCAAAGGCTGCCGTGTATAATTTGTTATTGGCTTCTCTCATGCCTTCCAAAGAATTAATGATGAAAACATCATCTTTAACCGAGTCTAAAAAATTGAGCATAATAGGATCAAGTGGTGGGTTTGCTCTAAAGAAAATAGCGTCAAAACCAGCTAAAGGAAGCATTTCATCTCGTAACTCAACCTTTTTATAAAAGGACTTCAAAGAGCTCGAAACTTTATCCATTCTTCCAACTACCTTGCAAAAAGCGCAGGTAACACTATCGCGAATTGTTAGGTTGGAAGGCGTGCACATAGCGACGCCGTGATCTCGTTTTACACATTCTCTAATTAAGGCAAGACTTGTATCGTTTTCGGCATCTATAGTCTCCCAAGGATACATTATAAAGCAAATATTCATAATTTAAAATATGATTAGGCTTTTAAAAATAGAAATTATTTTTCAGAATGAAGTACTTTATTCCTTTTGCTTGTAGTTATCGTCCCAATTTCTAACATGAGGTTCACCCAATTTTCCAACAGATTTAGCGACCAACATAGAAACTGCTGCATCACCGGTGACATTTACAGTAGTCCTGCACATATCCAGTGGTCTGTCGACGGCAAAAATCAAGGCTAATCCTGCTTCCGGAATTCCGGCCTGTGCTAATACTATGACCAGCATGACCATGCCTGCACCGGGAACTGCGGCACTGCCTATAGAAGCTAGTGTTGCCGTAGCAATAATTCCCAACTGTGTGGCAAAGTCCAGTTCCATGCCAAAGGCTTGTGCTATAAAAACAGCAGCAACCGCCTGATATAAACTGGTACCATCCATATTTATGGTTGCTCCAATAGGTAATACAAAACTTGTTACTTCTTCTTCTACGCCCAGATGTTCTTCTACTCGCTCCATGGTTACGGGTAATGTTGCTGCACTGCTGCTTGTAGAAAAAGCGAGCAATTGAGCAGGCGAAATCCCGTTTATAAAAAAAGCCGGTGTCTTTTTAGTGAATATCCAGACTACCAGGATATAGAAAACTATCATAAGAAATAAGCCCAAGACAACACATATAGCATACCACCCTAAAGCCTTAAAAAGGTCTGCACTCGGAGCTTCAACAACCAAGGCAGCCAGCAAAGCGAAAACCCCGTATGGAGCAGCCAGCATGATCAGGTCTATTAATTTTAAAATAACTTCGTTAAAGGCATCAAAGAATTTCTTGACAGGTCTCGCTTTTTTTTCGGGAATTAAGATCATGCCTATTCCAAAAAATATGGCAAAGAAAATTACCTGCAGCATATTTCCGTTATCTCCGGCAGCATGAAATATATTACTGGGCACAAGATCTTCTAATGCCTGCAAGGGTCCTGCTTCTTTTTGAGCTTCTGCCGCTGCAATCTTTGATTCAGCATCACCTTTATAACTTTCTACCAGCTCGGTTCTTGTAGATTCATTGATTGATTTACCCGGCTGAATTACATTGACGATCAGCAATCCGATAGAAACAGCAACGATCGTTGTTATGATATACGTAGCAATTGTTCTGCCTCCCATTTTCGATAGCTTTGAAATATCTTTTAAATCAGACACCCCTTTTATAAGAGAAGCCAGTATCAATGGTACTGCAATGAGCTTTAATGCGTTAATGAAAATGTTTCCAAAGGGTTTTACATAGTCAACAACAAGTTGTTTACCTGTTTCAGATTGCGCCATTAAAAAAGCAAAGGCAACACCTAAAACCATCCCTATTATTATCTGCCAATGTAAAGCCAGTTTTTTCATAAACGTATTTTAAAAACCAAGACCCGGTTGAGGCTTTAGCTGTTTTATTCTGAATAAATTTTATTGATCAAATAAAAATCTGCCAAAACAAGTGCTGCCATAGCTTCCACAATAGGAACTGCTCTTGGAACCACGCAAGGATCGTGACGACCTTTGCCTTGCATTTCAGCTTTATTTCCTTTGTTATCTATCGTTTCCTGCAATTTCATAATAGTAGCAACGGGCTTAAAGGCAACTCTGAAATAAATATCCATGCCATTACTGATTCCTCCCTGAATACCTCCTGAAAGATTGGACTTGGTTGTCCCATCTTCATTAAACAGATCGTTGTGCTCACTGCCTTTCATCGCTGCTCCGCAAAACCCGCTTCCATATTCAAACCCTTTGACCGCATTTATGGATAGCATGGCTTTCCCTAGATCGGCGTGAAGCTTATCGAACACAGGTTCTCCAAGTCCTACGGGTACATTTCGAATCACACATGTTATAGTTCCACCAATAGTATCACCCTCTTTCCTGATTTCCTGAATTCGATCGATCATTTTTTTTGCAGTAGAATCATCGGGACAGCGAACGATATTGCTCTCCGTCTTTTGTAAATCCAGCTCCTGATAAGGCTTATCTAGAAATATATCTCCTACCGAAGATACGAATGCATTGATTTTAATACTTTTCAGAATTTGCTTAGCAACAGCACCTGCTACGACTCTGCAAGCCGTTTCCCGTGCCGAACTGCGTCCACCACCTCTGTAATCACGATGACCATATTTTTGATCATAGACATAATCTGCATGACTAGGACGATAAACATCTTTTATATGTGAATAATCCTTAGATTTTTGATTGGTGTTTTCAATAATGAATCCAATAGGCGTACCAGTTGTCACACCTTCAAAAATACCTGAAAGGAATTTAACAGTATCGGGTTCTTTACGCTGAGTGACAATCTTTGATTGCCCCGGTTTTCTGCGCTCCATTTCAAACTGTATCAGTTCCAGATCTAATTTTATTCCGGGTGGACATCCATCGATTACTCCGCCTATTGCGTCTCCATGTGATTCCCCAAATGTGCTTAATCTAAAAAGGTTTCCAAAGGAATTCCCTGCCATAATTCAATATTTTTCAGCTAAAGTAAATGTAATATTATTCAATAACAAAAAAGGAAAGATAATTGATCTGTCAAAATGGTAATAATCATTAAGCAAATCCCTGATTTTTATAATGCATAATAACATGATTTTGTAAAAGAAAAAAAATATGATAAGTAGATCGAATATTAATACTTAATAATATATTTTTGCGTTTAATAAAAAAATAAACTCAAAACAATGAACAACTTACGATTAATACCAGTAATTCTTATTGCCTTATTTTTAGCTTCGTGCTCAAACAGTGACGATAGTGATAATAACGGGCCAATTGCAGGAATTTATTTTCCTTCAAATAATACTAATATTTGGACATATGATGTAGACAATACAAGCACTACAAATCCGGAATTAAATTTTACCAACGAATCAGATTTATTAAAAGTAGACACTTCTACCGGGAATTCATTTACTCTAGAAGTTAATAATGGTGCCTTAGCTAACGGTGTTATGAATGATATTTTATCTGCCGGAATATTAACAATCAGCGAATCTACTCTTAATTATTCAGGGGATTTACAATTGCCTGATGAGTTTTCCGGATTTTCTAATCAAAACATATCATTGCAGAATGTATTATTATATGATCTAAATGCTGCTAATAATAGCATTATGTCACAAGTTAGCAATTCAATAACCGAAGATTTAATTCTAAATGAGGAATCGGTGCCTTTAACTATTGATTATACCTTAACTACCAGCAAAATTAGTTTGTTAAATAATCTTTCGGTGAATGGTCAATCCTACAGCAATGTAATTGGCAGCAAACTGGTTTTAACTTTAAACATTTATGCCACTATTCCTGTGTTTGGAAATATGGCTATAATTGATAATCAGGATGTTATAGTAATAAACAACTACTTTGCCGAAGATATAGGCTTAATAAAATCGGAAGCTGTTCAATCCTATGAAATGGATTCAGACTTTTTAGCTCTTTTAGAAACCACTTCCACGGAATTAGGCATAGCAACAAGCTTAAATGTATCTAATGTAATGGAATTGGATGATTTCTTTTAGGAATCTTTCGTGAATCAAAATAAAAAGAGTCTTAAACTTGGTTTAAGGCTTTTTTTATGCCAAAGCTTCTCGTAATATGGTAATAGGATGTTTTGGTACTCTGCCTGTTCCATCTTTGATCTGATGCCTGCAACTGGTACCATTGGCAGAAATAATTGTAGATTCTGAAGCTTTTCGAATTGCAGGGAACAATGTTTGCTCACCAACCTGCATGCTTACTTTATAATGCTCCTTTTCATATCCGAAGCTGCCTGCCATTCCGCAGCAACCGCTTGGGATGATCGTTACCTTATAATTCTTTGGAAGGTTAAGTACATTAAAACTATGAATTTGATTGCTTAAAGCCTTTTGATGACAATGCCCATGGAATTTTATGGTTTTTTCTAATGAAGTGAATTCAGAGGATTTAATATTTCCTATGGCAATCTCATTGCTGATGAATTCTTCAATTAAAAATACATTCTTTGCAATTTGCTTAGCTGAATCTTTATCATCGGCCAATCTTATATATTCATCTTTAAAAGTCAAGATTGCTGATGGCTCTATTCCTATGAGCGGGCTTTCTTCAGTAACCAGGTCTTTAAAAACTTTTACATTTATATTAGCCAGATCTTTGGCCTGTTCCAGAAGTCCCTTTGATAAAAAAGCTCTTCCCGATTCAACATGATCTA
>CBDUIO010000044.1:0-13247 GCA_965367355.1 uncultured Flavobacteriaceae bacterium | reverse complement strand
CATTTATACAAAACCGGACGTGCTGAATTTATCTCCATTACTGATGATGATGCCATGACTGCAGGATTGGAATTATGCAAATTGGAAGGCATCATACCAGCAATTGAAACTTCGCACGCATTAGCTATTTTCGATAAGAAACAATTTAAACAAACAGATATTGTAGTGGTGAGTTTATCTGGACGTGGAGACAAGGATTTAGATACATATATCAATCATTTTAAACTTTAGTTAAAACATTTTTCATTTCCGCGAAGGCGGAAATCTCATTATTCGAACATGGACATTCACTACGTTTACATTTTAACCAATAAAAATCACACAGTACTCTATGTTGGCAGATCCAAACAACCAAAAATAAGAATCAAACAACATAAAAACAATGGAATTAAGACCTTTACTGGAAAATATAATGTGTACAAACTTGTTTATTTTGAAACAACTAAATATGTAAATAATTCTATTAAGAGAGAGCGACAAATTAAAAAATGGAATCGAGAATGGAAAGAAAATTTAATAAATGATATGAATCCAGATTGGAATGACTTATCAGATTTATTATAAAACAAAATCACAACAAACATTTAAAGATTTCCGCCTTCGCGGAAATGAAAAAAATCATTTTAAATGAACAGAATTAATCAGAAATTAAAAGAAAATAAAAAGTTACTATCCATATACTTTACAGCTGGTTATCCAAAAATAGATGACACAGTTTCAATTATTCAAAATCTTGAAAAAAGTGGTGTAGATATGATTGAAATTGGATTACCATTCAGCGATCCATTGGCTGATGGCCCAACCATTCAAGCCAGTTCAACGCAAGCGTTGAAAAATGGAATGACCACAGAAGTACTTTTTGACCAGCTAAAAGACATAAGACAATCTGTAAGCATTCCTTTGATCATAATGGGTTATTTTAATCCAATGTTACAATATGGTGTTGAAGCATTTTGCGAAAAATGTAAAGAAATAGGGATTGATGGACTCATAATTCCAGATTTACCAGTTGATGTATATTATGAGGAATACAAATCCACTTTTGAAAATTACGGATTGATAAATGTGTTTTTGATTACGCCACAAACAAGTGATGAACGCATCAGATATATTGATTCGGTTTCTAATGGATTTATTTATATGGTAAGTTCTGCAAGCACTACAGGAACACGGTCAGGTTTTGGAGAAGAACAGACCAATTATTTCAAGCGTATTGCAGACATGAACCTCAACAATACTCAGATTGTTGGTTTTGGTATCAGTAATAATAAAACTTTTAAGCAAGCTACAGCATATGCTAAAGGTGCGATAATTGGAAGTGCCTTTATCAAACACTTAACAAACAATCGCATTAAAAAAATTGATAGCTTTGTGAAAGAAATACTAGAATAGTGGAAACATTTGATAGAAAAAAACACTGGGAAAATATTTACAGCACTAAACAATTGGACGAAGTAAGCTGGTACCAACCTAAACCGGAAACTTCTTTAAAATTTATTGAAGAATTAAATATTCCTCTAAACGCAAGTATTATTGATATTGGTGGTGGGGATAGTTTTTTAATTGATAATTTGTTGGAACTTGGTTATGAGAATTTAACGGTTCTTGACATATCTAAAAAAGCCATTGAAAGAGCAAAAAAAAGATTAGGAGAAAACGGGAAGACTATTAAGTGGATAGAAGCCGATGCAGCAAATTTTACACCAGCAGAGACATATGACCTTTGGCATGATAGGGCAGCATTTCATTTTTTAACTCAAACTAATGAAATTGAAAATTATATAAGATCGGCTAAAAAAGGAATTAAAAAATCAGGAAATTTAATAATTGGCACATTTGCCACAGATGGCCCTAAAAAATGCAGTGGCATTGAAATTTCACAATATTCTGAAAGTACTTTAGTTAATAAATTCAATGAATCGTTCAAAAAAATCGAGTGCAGAAAAATTGAGCATTTAACACCTTTTAATACGCATCAAAAATTTGTTTTTTGTAGCTTTTATAAAATTAATTGATGAAAATACTTAATAATTGGAAAATAATAGTTCTCCTTTGTTTATCACTAGGATTAGCGCCTTATTTCTCAGAGCCTCACATAATTGGAAAAATTAGATGGATTTCAGGAGGTGGAAGAGGCATGCGATTTTTAGATTGGTTTGATTTATTTTTACATGGGTTTCCATTTATATTATTAATACGGATTATTTATATAAAACTTTTTTCAAAAAAATAAATTCTTTCTAGTCTTTCCCAACTTTGAATGCAACCTCCCTTTTCAATGACACATGCATAATTAATCTTTTGAATGGAATTTTTTAAAAAAGTCAAAAATGATTAAAAAAAAGAAAAATTATAACTTTCTATAGTCCTAATTTTTATAACCTTTTAATATCTTTTTGTATATTTCCATTTGCATTTTTTTAAGCAATTATTTCATAAATAACTAAACTATTTGAACATGGCAAACAAATTAAAAGGAACCATTGCAATTTTAACAGGTGGAGGTGATGTACCTGGCTTAAATCCGGCAATCAGAGCAATTACAATTCGAGCAAGAAGAGAAGGATATAAGGTTATTGGTTTAAGGCGAGGTTGGGCTGGAATTGTGGAGATGGTCCAGGATCCTAAATATGATAACAGCAATAACTTTCTAGAACTCACTCAAACAATTGTAAATAAAGCTGGTCGTACCGGAGGAACGTTTTTGCATAGTTCCAGGACAAGACCAAGTCATTTACCAAAGCAAAGTGTTCCAGATCATTTGAAAGATTCTTATAAAGAAGAATATAATGACATGACCAAAGTGGTTTTAGATAATCTGGCCTATTTAGGTGTTGATTACTTAATTCCAATTGGCGGTGATGACACATTGAGTTATGCCGTTAGATTATATAAAGAAGGTTTCAAAGTGGTTGCTATACCTAAAACTATGGACAATGATGTTCCCGGAACAGATTATTGCATAGGGTTCAGTACATGTATCACAAGAACAATTAGCATGACAAATACATTGCGTACTTCGGCAGGATCGCATGAAAGGTTTTTAGTTCTTGAAGTTTTTGGCAGATATGCAGGTTTTACTGCTATGCTCCCTACTATGGCAGGAGCTGCTAATAGATGCGTGATTCCTGAATATAAATTTGATATTAATCATCTTACTGAATGTTTAGTTGAGGATAGAAACGAGAATCCAAGTAATTACTCCGTTGTACTAGTGTCAGAAGGAGCCATGTTCAAAGGTGGAGAAATGGTTTTTAAAGATCAGGAGAAGGATCAATTTGGTCATGCTAAATTAGGAGGAATTGGTGAATTGGTTTCTGACCGTTTAAAAAACCTTTCTTCTAAATATAACAATGGGAAAAGAATAAATGTCATTAATCAAAAATTAGGATACCTTGTAAGAGGTGGAGACCCAGATGCTGTTGATTCTATAGTTCCAATGGCTTATGGAAATTTAGCCCTGGATTTAATTTTGAAAGGCGTTCACGGGCGATTGGTAGTACTAAAGAATGGACGTTATGACAATGTGCCAATTGATGTGGTTACCGGTAAATCAAAACTGGTTAACATTCAAAAATTCTATAACACTGAAAGGTTAAGACCAATTTATAACAGCTTTGAAATGAACCCGTTATTTATAATGACTAGTGAAGGATAACAATCACTAATATCTCATATTAATCAAAGGTGGAATCTAATATTAAATATGATTCCACTTTTTTTTTTGAAACTTAATCTAAAAAAACTAAATTCGTCAACGTCACGATTTATATGTTATAAAATTATTATAGCAAGTAAATGGACCATTTACAACCAACAAAAATCATGAAATCAAAGAAAAAACGCTGGACCAAACTGGAATTAAAAACCTATATCTTACTCCTTTGCTCGAATGCAGATTCAGAAAAGAGCAAAGATGAAATCAATTTGATCAAATCCAAGATCGATCCAAAAACCTTTAAAAAAATTCATAAAGAATTTAAAAAGGATTCAGAAAATAAAAGTTTTAAGAAAATTGATGCCAACGTTCAATTACATGAGTACTCTCATACGGAGATTAATGAACTTAAAAAAGAAATGCATGAGATTTTCAATTCTGACAAAAATTTTAGCACAATGGAAAGAAACCTGGATAGAATATTGGACAATATGTTGTATTAAGTCGCCTTTCAACAATAATGTGCATTTTTTAATATTAAAAAAACTGTCGGTACTGCATGACCCTAAAATCAAAGGTGTTGAATTGTGGATTACTATTCTTTAATTGCTGATACAATTGCATACTTCCAATTGCTCTATTTGCACTACCTGACGCTGAGGTAAGTGATACTGTTTTTATTACCCTTGAGGTCTCTCCTGTTTTAGAGCTTTCCCTTAGTGTGAATTTATGAATTCTGGGGATTTCATTTGAAATAATTTCTAATTTTAAACCATACTCCTTAATATGTTTTCTAAAGAAATATTCGGGACCATTCTTACTGTTACCTCCCGTAAACAATAAAGTATCAACATTTGGATACTGCTTTAAATAACTTATCAAATTCCTCAATTTTATATTTTGCATTCCGAGATCTGAAGCATTCAATTTTTTACGTTCACAACTTTCAACAATATCACAAACACCTATTTTATGTTCTATCAGAAATTGCTTTCTCTGTTGAATAGCTTCATTTGAATTGTCGTAACGCAATTTCAAATCATGGATTTTATCAATATACAACCACAAAGAATTATAATAACTTCCATAACAAAAATCAACATCCTTTTCCAACAGTACTCCCGTCGTAAATCTAGGTGGTGGCAAAGTGCCTACAATAAGTTTTTTTGTGTCACTTTGTATAAAAGGTTTATATGGATGCTTATGAAAGAACATAAATACTGCTAGGAATAAATTTAAAATTCTTAATTTTAGATAATAATTTTCTAAATATAAAGAGAAATGGGTAAAGGTGATAAAAAAACAAGACGTGGTAAAATAACAATAGGATCTTATGGAGTTCGACGTCCGAAGAAAAAAAATAAAACAGTAGCCGTATTAACTAAAAAACCAAAAGCTAAAGCTGCTCCTGCCACAAAACCTGAACCAAAGGCTAAAGCAGAACCAAAAGCTAAAGTTGCTCCTGCGTCAAAACCTGAGCCAAAAGCGAAAGCAGAATCAAAAGCTAAAGTTGCTTCTGCGTCAAAACCTGAGCCAAAAGCTAAAGCAGAACCAAAAGCTAAAGCAAAAGAAAAACCTAGTTCAGAAGAAGAGGAATAGTAATTTATTTTTTAATAATGTTAGCCAATTTTTTTCCAATCATATAGGCTATAAATATAGCGAGTACCACGACGGCAATATTTGTAAATACATATAGCGTATAGAGTATTAAATCATCTTTGGAATTAAAACAAAAATTGTTAAACAGGCAGGCTTCCAGGCGAACTTCAGAAAAATAGGTCATTAAAAAACTAACTATAAGAAATACGCCTATTAAGGAAAATAGATATAAGAAAGTTTTATTCTTTGGTTTAATTCCTTTTGGTTTAAAAACATTGCGTTCTTCTCCTGTCCTGAGATCTTTTTGAAGCGACCAGGTTTTTTTCTCGTTCATCTTTTTATCGCGTGAACACTAATTCTGTTTTTGTAGACATATTATCATCGTAACTGTAACCCTCATAATTGAATCCTTTTATATCCTCAATTGTATTAGCATTAGTATCAATGATATAACGAGTCATATATCCTCTGGCTAATTTGGCAAAAGTCATAATACTTTTATATTCGCCATTTTTAAAATCCTTAAACACTGCCGTAACGACAGGAACCTTAAGCGCTTTTGTATCAACGGCTTTAAAATATTCGTTACTGGCAAGATTTAAAAACAACTCATCTTCCTCCAATTCGTCATTTAAAGTCTGAGTCACTTTCTTTTTCCAAAAATCATACAAGTTCTTATTCTTACCAACAGGAAATCTAGTACCCATTTCCAATCGATAAGGCTGAATAAGATCTAATGGCTTTAATATTCCATATAATCCCGAAATTATTCTAATAGTATTCTGAACCTTGTTGAGTTTTTCTGTGGGAATCGTATAAGCATCCATCGCTCTGTAAACATCTCCACTAAAAGCAAAAAGTGCCTGTTTGGCGTTATCCTTCGTGAATGGTAAATTCCACTCCTGATTTCGTTCATAATTAAGCTGACCTAAAGCAGGAGAAATACTCATGAGTTTTGATAAGCTTCTTGCAGACTTCTTTTTCAACAATTTATTCAGTCGTTCTGCTTCAGCTAAAAAACAAGCTTCAGACGTTTTTTTAGTTGGTACTTTTCTTTCTAAGTCTAATGATTTTGCAGGTGATAAAACTAATTTCATCTGATTTTTTTTGAGTTAACTAAATTACAATATTTCTTTAATTTTTCCGTCAGTAAAAGCGAAGTTATAATCGCCTTTTATTATAAATTCTGAAGTATATGCAGTGTCCATTGTTGGATACCATTTCTTTATATTTTTATTGATCACAATAAATAATCCTTCATCATTTCCCAATGCACAAAATCGATTAAAATCGCCATCAAAAATTGGGATAGGTTTCATTTTATTAATGGTGTTGTAAATACTCTCAATATTTGTAGTAGCTATAGCCATTTCGCTTATAGAAAGGATCAAACGAGGTGAAAATGCTTCATCACTTTCAACAGGTATTCGCTCTCTGGCAATAAATTCCATAATGTTCTTATCGGCATCGTAAAAGTAGATTGCTTTTGCCTTCCAGTTCGAAAAATCAGCGATTTCTTCACCTTCACAATCCAAAACTTCTGTACGTTTTCTCAACCAGATCAATGCATCATTAATAGCGTTATTTGGAATATTAAAAGCCAAATGAGAAGGTTTGGAGCCCTCTTTAAACTGAAAAGTTAAGATGCTTTCTCCTGCCTTAAATGAGATTTTTTCCTGTGAGTCAACAAGCAGCTCAAAACCCAAAACCGATTTATAAAATTGCCTTTGTCTTTTGATATCACTGGTATACAATATGACCTCTTTGATCTTCATTCTAAAAACTATCCAAATTTAAGTCAGATTAAGATAAAATACTATCAATTAAAACAGTTAAGACTTATTCAATAATAAGTTTTTTCTATTTCTGATGTTTAGCATAATGTCTCCATTTATCGATACATTGTTGCATATCTTCAGGAAGATCTGAAGTAAATCTCATAGTCTTTTTTGATTTAGGATGTACAAATCCCAATGTTTTAGCATGAAGTGCTTGCCGAGGTAAAACCTTAAAACAATTATCTACAAACTGCTTGTATTTTGTAAAAGTAGTTCCTTTAAGGATTTTATCGCCACCATACCTTTCATCATTAAACAATGTATGCCCAATATGTTTTAAATGAACCCTTATTTGATGGGTTCTGCCAGTTTCTAATTTACAGGATACTAGAGTGACATAACCCAATCGTTCAATTACCTTGTAATGAGTAACTGCAGGTTTACCTTTTTCGGCATCATCACCCATAAATACGGTGTTCTGTAACCTGTTTTTAGGATGTCTGCCAATATTACCTTCAATTGATCCCTCATCCTCTACCATATTGCCCCAAACCAATGCCACATATTCACGCTCGCTTGTTTTTTCGGCAAACTGAAGTGAAAGGTGATTCATCGCTTCTTCTGTTTTGGCTACAACCAGGAGACCGCTTGTATCTTTGTCTATTCTGTGGACCAATCCAGGACGATCACTCGAATTAAGGGGTAAGTTATCAAAATGATAAATAAGGGCGTTTATCAAAGTTCCCGAATAATTTCCATGGCCTGGATGCACCACCATACCTGCGGGTTTATTAACAACCAGAAGTTGATCATCTTCGTAAACAATTTCTATTGGAATATTCTCTCCAACAAGTAAATTTTCATGTGGCGGATGTGTAAATAAAACTCTTATTTTATCATTGCCTTTTACCTTATAACTGGATTTTACAGGAATGCCGTTGACTAGAATGCTGCCATTCTTTGCTGCAGCCTGAATTTTAGTACGTGTAGCGTTCTCAATAAAATTCATTAAATACTTATCTATTCTGAGAGGAGACTGACCTTTTTCTACATTAAAAGAATAATGTTCATAAAGTTCATCATCACTGTCATCAAAACTATCTGGAATTTGGTCCTGCATTGATTTTAATTTGAAGAAGGTCTTTTCCCATTTCCTAGAACAAGATCGATCTTGCTGGTCTTTGGTAATTCTGTGCCCTCTTCTATAGACTTACCTTCAAATCTTAGATCCAGAACCTGGTCTTTTGCAATATTATCAACATAAGTAATTTTTCCAATTTCAAAACCTAGAGCTTGTAAGGTTGGTTTTGCTTGTCTGTAGGTTCTCTCCTTTAGACTTGGAACCAGTATTTTTCTATATCCTGAAGGATTCAATGTTAGATATATCTTTCTGTTTTCCTTTACCTTTTCGCCGGCATGCGGACTTTGATCAATGACTGAATATTTAGGATAATTAGGATTGTAATTAGCTGAATCCTGAACCTGTAAGACCAGATTATTATCGTCCAATTCCATCTTTGCAACGTCTACAGACTTTCCTTTCAAGTCTGGCACCGTTTCAAAATCACCGTGATTAGTGGAAATCTTTAACCATTTTAAAGCAAAAAATATTAAAACAATGGCTGCTACAAAAGCCAATAAAAGATGTTTGAAGAACGTTTTACTGGTTAAAAATTTTATAAGGCTCATTTAAAATTATTTGAATGACAAATATATAAAAACTCAAAGGTTTTTAGTTTTGGTTTATTAATGATATTTTTGGTTAACTTAACTTTAACGCAAATTATTGTTCTACTTATAAAATGATACGGAGATAAATTCAGCATACATGAAAAAAAACATAGCAATTATTATGGGAGGTTTTTCAAGTGAATATGAGATCTCTTTGAAAAGTGGGAATGTAGTTTATGAGACATTGGACAAAGAAAAATACAAGGCCTTCAGAATCCATATTTTTAAAGACAGATGGGTTTTTGTAGATGATGCAGGAATTGAATTTCTTATAGACAGGAACGATTTTAGCGTAACTCAGGATAAAAAAAAGATACGTTTTGACTGTGTGTTTAATGCTATTCACGGTTCTCCGGGTGAAGATGGCTTTATGCAAGGTTATCTGGAATTATTAAAAATTCCGCAAACCAGTTGTAACATGTATCAGGCGGCTTTAACTTTTAACAAAAGAGACTGCTTAAGTGTATTAAAGCCTTACGGAATTAAAACTGCTGAAAGTTTTTACCTTAATTTGGGAGATGTTGTAAAAGAAGATGCCATTGTAGCAAAAGTGGGTTTACCTTGTTTTGTTAAAGCAAACAAGGCAGGAAGCAGTTTTGGAATAACAAAGGTCTATAAAAAAGAAGATTTGCAACTTGCCATTGATGTTGCATTTAAAGAGGATGATGAAATAATCATAGAAGAATTTTTAGACGGGACAGAAGTATCTGTTGGTGTAATTACTTATAAAGGAGTAACAACAGTTTTGCCCATTACAGAAATAGTGAGCGAAAATGACTTCTTTGATTACAAAGCCAAATATCTGGGGCAATCTCAAGAGATCACTCCTGCAAGATTGACACAAGAACAAGAAAAAAAAGTAAATAAGGTAGCCAAAAAAGTATATGACATCTTGAAACTGACTGGATTTTCAAGAAGTGAATATATCTTTAAGGATGGTGAACCTCACTTGCTGGAAGTAAATACAGTTCCCGGCTTAACCAAAGAAAGTATCTTACCTCAACAGGCAATTTGTGCGGGAATTTCATTAGCAGAACTTTTTGATAACGCCATAGAAGAAGCTTTAAAATAAAATATGTAAATTTAGTTATGAAACGAGCACTTTTTCCCGGTTCCTTCGACCCAATTACATTAGGGCACTACGATATCATTAAACGAGGCGTCAAACTATTTGATGAAGTTATTGTCGCTATTGGGATTAATTCAGATAAAAAATACATGTTCTCTCTTGAAGAACGCATGCGTTTCATTGAAGAAGCCTTTAAAGATGAACCTAAAGTAAAAGTGCTTACTTATGAAGGGCTAACTGTTGACTTTTGTAAAGAAATTGGTGTGAAATTTATATTACGAGGATTACGCAATCCGGCCGATTTTGAATTTGAAAAAGCCATTGCCCATACCAACAGAAAACTTGCAGCTGTTGAAACTGTTTTCTTATTGACAGCTTCTAGAACTTCATTTATAAGTTCAAGCATTGTAAGGGAAGTAATTAGATATAAAGGCAATTATAGCATTCTTGTGCCAGATAGCGTTAAAGTAAAGTAATCTTCTAAAGTTTATATTCCGACAATCCCTTTGTAAATGCCTCAGGATTTTCTGCTAAATGATATCGGGGATCATCAATATCTTCCACTATAATATCCTTGAAAACCGGACTTGACTTGTACAATAAGATCTTACAGTCTTCACTCAAATGCTTTAGTTTTATTTCCTTATTTTCTGCCTGGTATTTATTCACCAAATTAAATATGGCCTCAATTGCCGAATGGTCACTTACCCTGGACTCAACAAAATCAATTTCAACTTTATCAGGGTCATTTTTAACATCGAACTTGTTATTAAATTCCTGAATACTTCCAAAGAAAAGAGGTCCCCATATTTCGTAAACCTTTGTACCATCTTCTCTCATTCGTTTTCTAGCTCTAATTCTTTTTGCATTTTCCCAGGAGAATACCAAAGCACTCATGATAACACCCGCTATAACGGCAATTGCTAAATCGTATATGACGGTTAATGCTGATACTGCTACCAAAACAATTACATCACTTAAAGGAATTTTATTCAAGATTCTAAAACTACTCCAGGCAAAAGTCCCAATAACAACCATGAACATAACACCTACCAGAGCAGCAATAGGAACTTGCTCTATCAATCCAGAGGCAAACAAGATGAATGCCAATAGCGCCAATGCCGCTACAATTCCAGATAATCTTCCTCGTCCGCCTCCTTTTATATTGATAAGTGATTGTCCAATCATGGCGCAACCGCCCATTCCGCCAAAGAATCCTGTTACAATATTGGCACCACCCTGAGCTAAACATTCACGATTCGTATTTCCTCTCGACTCTGTAAGATCATCAATCAAATTTAAGGTCATCAAAGATTCAATTAATCCAATGGCTGCAAGTATCAAGGCGTAAGGAAAAATGAATTTAATCGATTCCCATGTAAAAGGAACCTTGCTAAAAATATCCATTTGAAAGCTAGGTAAACCACCTTTTAACCCTTCTCCTCCTCCATCACGTATAAAACTGCCTACAGTTGCTACATCTAATTGACCAAAGATCGCGATTGCAGAAACAACCAATATAGCTATTAAGGCCTCCGGTAATTTTTTAGTTAGTTTTGGTAACCCAAGCATAATGCCCATGGTTAAAGCAACCAAACCTAGCATGATCCAAAGCTGATTTCCTTCCATCCATACTTTTTCACCATTTATAACTTCTTTGAACATTCCCAATTGGGACAGAAAAATCACAATAGCCAAACCATTAACGAAGCCCATCATAACAGGATGCGGAATCAACCTCACAAACTTTCCTAATTTAAAAACACCTGCCAGCATTTGAATGATTCCCATAAGAATAACAGTTGCGAATAAGTAGTACAATCCAAGGTTTTCACCTGCTTCTCCCATTGCATTGCCTTCCGCAACCAAACTCACCATAACGACTGCCAATGCTCCTGTTGCACCACTTATCATTCCCGGACGTCCACCAAAAACAGAGGTGATCAATCCAATCATAAAGGCTGCATACAAACCGACCAAAGGATCTACTCCAGCTACAAATGCAAAAGCGACCGCCTCAGGGACCAGGGCTAATGCAACGGTTAATCCGCTTAAAATATCATTCTTTGCATTTGCAGTTCGCTTGATTATAAATTCTGTCATTCTACTTTTTTAAAACAAGCGGCAAAAATACAGATATTAGAAGGACTTGCAAGTTCTTATTGTTATAATTTCATTAAGTTTGATGCTTATAGAAATTTTTTATGTGAATTATGCATAGATTCCTCCTAGTATTCGTTATTCTTATTTTTTCTTGTGATTTTGATAAATCTCCCACCAGAACTGATTTTACAACCGTTTTCGAAACATCAGATGGCACAGAAACAGCGACTTATGAGCAAACTATTCAATATTATTATGATTTAGCTGACACTTACAATGAAATTGATATAAAGGAAATTGGTATATCAGATAGTGGGAAGCCTTTGCATATAGTCACTTTAAACACTGATAGTGAATTCGATTTTGATGACATTAGAGAGAACAAAAGGATCATATTGATAAATAATGGAATCCATCCTGGAGAATCTGATGGTATTGATGCTACTATGATGTTGTTCAGAGATATTGTTCAAGGTAAAATTGATGTTCCAAAAAATACGGTATTAGTAACGATTCCTATCTACAATATTGGAGGTAGCCTTAACAGAAACTCGACAACCAGAACTAATCAAAACGGTCCAAAAGAGTATGGATTTAGAGGTAATGCCAGAAACTTTGACCTTAATAGAGACTTCATAAAATCGGATACTAAAAATGCGCGAACTTTTGCTCAAATTTTTCATTTGGTCAAACCCGATGTGTTTATAGATAATCATGTTAGCAATGGTGCTGATTACCAATATGCGATCACACATTTATTTACACAACATAACAAATTAGGTGGAACACTTGGTGAATTTTTGAATACCACGATGCAACCCGAAATTGAAAAAAAGATGACTGAGAAAGGCCTGGATATGACCCCTTATGTAAATGTCTTTAATGATGTACCGGAAAAAGGGTTTAGTCAATATTTGGATTCTCCAAGATACTCAACCGGTTACACCAGTTTGTTCAACACATTAGGGATGATGGTGGAAACACATATGCTTAAACCATACAAACAGCGCGTTGAAGCTACTTATGAGATTATGAAAAGCCTGTTGGAATTTACCGAAGAACATCATAAAACAATTGCAAAATTGCGCAAAGACTCATGGAAACAGTATGAACAATTTGAGACGTATCCACTAAGCTGGGAAGTGGATACAACAAGATCTACAACACTAAATTTTAAAGGTTATGAAGGGGTTTTTATAAAAAGTGAGATTACAGGTGAGATGCGTTTAAAATATGACAGAAATAAACCTTTTACAAAGGAGGTTGTCTATCAAAATTATTTTAAACCGTCTACAAGTATTACAATTCC
>CBDUIO010000043.1:0-13384 GCA_965367355.1 uncultured Flavobacteriaceae bacterium | reverse complement strand
ATAAGTAAAGATAAACCCTGTTCGTCACTCAACTGTTTAAAAATATTGAAAACGTTATCAGAATTATGACTGTCTAAATTTCCAGTTGGCTCATCGCCCATGATTATAGACGGACTATTTATCAGGGCCCTGGCTATAGCAACACGTTGCTTTTCTCCTCCTGAAATTTGAGATGCTCTCTTTTTGGCGAGGTTCTCAATATCTAAAATCTTTAATTTTTCCATGGCATCATACTCAATTTCTTTAAAAGACTTCTCTCCTAACTTTTTGGCTGGTAACATGACATTTTCCAGGACTGAAAATTCCGATAATAAATAATGAAATTGAAACACAAATCCGATATGCTTGTTTCGTATGTATGATAGTTTTTCTCTGCTGGCTCCTGTCACCAATTCATTATTTAAGAACAGTTCACCTTTATAGTCCGTATCCATTGTAGATAGAATATAAAGCAGAGTGGATTTACCGCATCCTGATTTACCCATAATAGATGTGAACTCACCTTTGTTAATTTTAAAGTTGATATCCTTTAAAACGTGGTAAAGAACCGGTTTTTTAAAGTATTTGTTAATATGTCTTGCTTCTAAAACTGTGCTCATTACTGACCTCTTATAATTTCTACCGGATCTATTTTTTTAGCTTTTTTCGATGGTAAATAACCAGCAAAAAAAGTTGATATCATGGCAAACGCAATGCCTATTACATAAAACCAAGGACTAAAATTTACGGGATAGGTTTTTATCGTTGGCAGGGCTTCTGTTTCAAATGGTAAAGTAGCTATCAAATGTGATAACCCATAACCTATTATCAAACCAAAAATTCCCCCAACCAACCCTATGATCATGGCTTGACTCATGAATATCATCTGAACATCCCTGCCAGAGAAACCGGTCGCTTTTAAAATGGCTATATCGTTCATTTTTTCATAGATGAGCATATTCAAAATGTTATAAATTCCGAAACCTGCAACTATTAACAAGGCTATAGAAACCGCATAAGTAATCAGGTTTCTAATAGTTGTTCCCGTTTCAAACTGGGCATTTGCCGTATTAAGATCTATGGCCTTTAAATCGAATTGTTTTTCTATTTTTTTAGACAATGGCAAGGCATCATCAATATTGTGAAGTTTTACATTAATATCTGTTATGTAATTTTCGGCTTCACCTAAAATTCGCTGTACCGTTTTTAGGTTTGCAAAGCTTTGTATCGCATCAATTTCAGCAATGCCACTTTGGTAAAGTCCAATTATTTTTAAAGGAAATACATCTCCGGAAATAGTACTTATTTTAATTCTGTCACCAACATCCAATGACATTTTTTCCGCGATTCCAATTCCCAGTAAAATTCCGTTATCGCTATTGTTCAAATCCCTCGCAGAACCTTTTATAATATAGTCGGACATATTAAAATATTTGGCTTCCTCTAAAGGGTATATTCCTGTTAGATTGCCACCAATTTCGATACTGCCCGAAATGTAAAAAATAGTTGCCTTTATCTGCGGAATTGCACCGCGAACCTTATCGTCTTCATTTAAATAATTAATAATTGGCAAGGCGTTATGAATCTTTTTTTGAGTTAATTTGGGTTTGATGGAATGCACCACATTAAACGCATTGCTAAACTCATCGTATAAAGCAATGGGTTGATTTTTAGAGGGTTCAATCTCGTTATAGATATGAATGTGAGGTGTTTGATTAAGGATTAGATCATCCAACATTTTATTTAAACCAGTCATAAACGACACCAAAGTAATATAGGCACCAATGCCAAAAGTCACACCTAATGAAGCAACAGACGTCTGCCTGATTTTAGTAAGCAAATGCGTTTTTGCAATGTTTAATATAACGTTCCAATTGATCATTGCTTTGGTTTATAAATAGGTGTTTCTTCGGTAATTCCTGACAACACTTCTACTAAATCCATGTTTTGCAAGCCTGTTTCAATGATGAGCTCTCCATCATCGGTTATTACTTTATTGCCATCTATTACATATTCTTTAGGAATGGTGAGTACATTTTTTCGGTTATCAATAATAATATTTGCTTCACCGGAAAGTCCCGGATACAGGGTTATAGGTGCTTCATCAAACAGCGCTTCTACCAAAAATGTTTGATTGCGTTCATCCTTTTTAGGATAGATTTTAGATACTCTTCCCGTAAAGATTTCTTCTTTATATGCATCTAAACTGATGATTACCTTCTGGTTGATGGCTATTTTTACGATATCAACTTCATCCACCAGCATCTCTATAACAAAATCGGTTGCACTGCCAATGGATGCAATGGGGTCCATGGTAGAAATAATCTCACCTTGGTTTTTATTCAAAGCGTAAACCTTCCCATTAATTTTGCTTTTTATTGTAAAGTCTTTTGTGGCTATCAATGAGGTTTGATAGTTGTTTTCTGCTTGTTTTAAAGCTGTTTTTAGTTCATTTTTGGTTCTGTTATACTTGCTCTCTAACAGGTTTAAATTGTTTGATGACAACTGATACTTTAGCTTTTTGGTGTCGTACTCTACTTTAGAACCAATGTTCTGTTCCCAAATATTTTTTTGCCTGAAATAGTTAATAGAATCATTTTTATATTGAAGGGTTGCCGAAATAATTTCATCTTCAATGGCACTTAAAAGAGTCTCTCGACCGTTGTAATTTTCCCGGGCCAATTCAAGTGAAAGTTTTGCGTTTTGTGTGTTGAGTTTTGGGGTGCTATTAATTATTTGAATTATGGGCTGATCCTTTTTAACCAAATCTCCTTCTTCAACCAAATTCTTATCTAAAATACCCGCCACAATTGAATACACCTGATATAAGCTATCTGGCTGTATGGTTACAGAACTGTAGACCGATTCTGTTAAATCTCTTTTAATGGGATTGATTTTATCTTGCTTATTCCCACAAGAAAAGCAACTTATCAGCAATAATACAATACCTATATTTTTATACATGATGTTACGTTTTTGACCCTTAATTTTATCATTTTGTTTGCAATTCTATGAGTGTGATTTCGGGTCGCATTCCCAGTCTGCCGGGGAATCCCATCCAACCCAATCCTCTGTTCACATATAAATATTGATCGTCTTGAAAATATAATCCTGCCCAATGTTTATATTTATACTTTATTGGACTCCACTCCCTTTTTTTAGTTTTTATTCCTGCCTGCATACCGTGTGTGTGGCCGGAAAGTGTCAGTGCTATATCAGTTTCATTGATAACCTCTTCACTCCAATGCGTAGGATCGTGTGATAAGAGTATTTTAAACGGAATATGGTTTGCCTTTTTAATTGCTTTATTTAAATCTCCATATTGTTTAAAAGGAGGAATTCCCCAGTTTTCAACTCCAATTATAGCTAATTTTTCATCTCCTCTCTCAATAATCACAGATTGATTAAGCAATAATTTAAAACCGATTTTTTTGTGGAAATATTTAATATTATCGAAATTTTTCTTTTTAAGATCTTGGGTTTCCCATTCACTATAATCACCATAATCATGATTTCCCAATACAGAATATTTACCGTCCTTTGCTTCTAATTTTTCAAGGACCGAAGACCAGCCTTTTAATTCCCATGAAAAATTGTTTACCAGATCTCCCGTAAAAACAATGATATCCGGTTCCAAATTATTGATGGTATCAATGGCTCTGTCCAAAATATGATACCGAAAATAAAAGCTGCCTAAATGGAGATCGGATATCTGGACTATTTTAAGCCCATTAAAAATTTTTGGCAATAAATCATGATCAATATGAATTGTATTAAGTTTAAATCTGTATACCGACTTAAATATCCCAAACACGATCACAAAAAACGGTAAAAACCCGCTTACCAATCCAAGCAATGGAATAATATACATTGATTCTTCTTGCCCAAATGCATAATTAGTATAGTATAGAATTGAAATCACTATTACAAAAATAATTTTAGGGACAAATGACGAAACGGTTAATCCATAGAGTGACGATATAAGCAGTTGCTTATGTTTTCTATGGAATTTGTCCAATCTAATTTTTAGAATTAAAATTGAAGTTACAATCCCTAAAGTGAAGATCCAGAATACGACATAGATAACAGTTTTGATGATTTGTGGCTCAATAGGTTTTGTTATAGCTGTTAGCCAGTAAAATGCCATAACGTCTACAACTATAATTGCAAAACATAGCATAAAGATGGTGAACAATGAAAAGGAACGCATCTTTTATTTTTATATGAAACTGTTATTTATCTTGCTTTTTTAAGCCTTCGTTTATCCCTTAATGCCCAATAGATCCCTTTAACGTCTGATGCCCATTTATCATACATAAAAATTAAGGTTATCTCCTCAACTGTTTCTAATATTCCAATACCTATCATAATGTAAAACAAAGAATATTCAGGACTAAAAAATAGTGACCATAAAATGAATATGCTTTGCATGATAGCCGATAGTTTCGCTAAATAGGTGTGAAACGCTGTTGCCTTTTGATATTTAACATATGCAAGGATCATTTGAACGATATATGGAATAAAGGCCAGAAGTATTATAAGCAGGTTTTTCTTTATAAAATCAGTTTCAAATACCAATAAACCCATTAATCCTACAATTAAAGTAATTTGATCTCCAAATGAGTCTAATTGCGAACCTCTCGGACTTGTAATCTCAAGTTTTCTCGCAATAAAACCATCAATGGCATCAGTGCAATAACTTATTAATAAAAGCCATGCAAAAAGTTCCCTCTCATTAAGTATTAAAATAAGAAGAAGAAATGGTGCTGCTGCTATCCTGTAAAAAGAAAACCAATCTGCAATATTAAAGTTTCTAAATGTTAGCATATTCCAACATTGTTTTTGTGCAATTTTCGTATTATCAATTTTTGTATTCATCTAAATTAATAATACTAAAAGTAATTACCAATGATTAAAATCATCGATAAAAAATATCTCAAATAATTATAAACTTTATGACCCAAATTGTTGTCTAAATCTAAGTGATTAATTGATAAATATGTGTAATTTTGAATCCATCCATTTTACGTTTTTTTAATGATCGAAAAAAATCAAGATGTTTTCCAAATTTTATCCGAGGCCATATCCGAAGGTATTGTTGTTGTTGATGAAATCCAAAATATTATTGCAATAAATTCGTCAACAGAGGAATTATTTGGATATAAGAAAGACGAATTGATTGGAAAACCTTTGAACACGCTTATTCCAACAAATTTTCATACCAGGCACCAGGGATATTTTAAGTCATTTTACAAAAAAAGTGAAAAGCGAACAATGGGACATGGAAGAAATTTATTTGGACTTCATAAAAGCGGAAGTCAATTTCCTGTTGAAGTGGGTCTTAATCCGTTTGAAATGGATGGGCGTAAATACGTTATGGCCCTTGTTGTTGATATTTCTGATAGGCTGGCAGCAGAAAAGGTCATTAAGGATTTAAATCTAAACCTTGAGGATAAAATTAAAAAAAGGACCAAACAACTTAACGAATCTGTAAATCTTTTAAGCACCTTAAATTCAGAACTAGAGGACGAAATACAAAAACGAATAGAAGCCGAGAATAAAATAAAAAATGCCCTTGAAAAAGAAAAGGAATTAAATGAACTTAAAACCAAGTTTCTGTCTCTCGTTTCACATGAATTCAAAACGCCTTTAAGCGGCATTTTAACGTCCACTGTACTGGTTGGAAAATATAAGGAGAATACGCAACAGATAAAAAGAGATAAGCATTTAAAAACAATTGTTGATAAAGTCAATTACTTGAACAGCATCTTAAATGATTTCTTGTCTATTGAACGGATCGATTCAGGAAAGGTGAAATATAAATTCACATCCTTTATGTTAAGTAAAGTTGTAAACGAAGCAATTTATAATTCAAATATGCTTTTAAAACCCGGTCAAAGAATAAATTACCCTAAGGATATTGACGATTATATTATTTATCAGGATGAAAAAATTCTGGAGCTGATCTTATCAAATTTAATCAACAATGCCATTAAATATTCTCCTCAAAATTCAACCATAAATTTAGAGTTCACCATAAACTCTAAGCAACTCATTTTTAAAATTATGGACGAGGGAATTGGAATTCCTAAAAAAGATCAAAAAAACATATTTGAGCGTTATTTTAGAGCAGAAAATGCTCTTTTGGAACAGGGAACCGGCATAGGTCTAAACATTGTAAAAGGACATGTTGAAAGTTTAGGAGGAAATATTACCTTTACAAGCAAAGAAAATAAAGGAACTACGTTTACAGTGGAACTGCCAATTATTAAACCATGAAAAAAGTTTTATTAATAGAGGACGATACAACTTTGCGTGAAAATACCGCAGAGCTTTTGGAACTTGAAAACTATAAGGTAATAAAAGCCAGTAATGGTAAGGACGGGTTGGATTTTGCAAAAAAAGAATTGCCAGATGTAATTGTTTGCGATATCATGATGCCTAAATTAGACGGTTATGGAGTTCTTGAAGGGCTTTCTAAATCAGAAAGAACCAAATACATTCCATTTATATTCCTGTCTGCTAAAACTGAAAGAAAGGATGTACGAAAAGGCATGAATTTAGGTGCTGACGATTATATAACAAAACCATTTGAAGAAGAGGAATTATTGACAGCAATAGAAAGCAGATTGGCAAAGGCAGCTATTTTAAAGGAGCAACGATCTGTACATTCAAACAAAATTATTCATCAGCATAATGATAGCATAAAAACCTTAGACGATTTAAAAGAGTTCATTAACAGTAATAAAAAAATACGAGTCTATAAATCCGGTGAAGTAGTTTATGATGAAGGAAACCATGCCAACAATATTTATTTGATCAGATCAGGCGTCATTAAAAGTCATAAAATAGATGAATTTGGCAAAGAACTTATCACAAAGATTTTTAAAACCGGAGAATTTTTTGGATATACCTCATTGACAGAAAACATGCCCTATTTAGAATCTGCCACAGCTATGGAAAAATCTGAAGTTGTTGCCATCTCAAAAGATGATCTCAAGAAATTGCTCAAACAAAACCATAAACTAACTTTAGAGTTCATACAGTTACTGGCCGATAATTTAATTGAATTCAAGGAGCAATTACTTCAAATGGCCTATGGATCTGTAAAAAAGAAAACAGCCAGTACCATCTTGCAATTCACTGAAAAAATTCCGTCAAAGTCTGAAGGCACAATCAAAATATCAAGAAGTGATCTTGCCAGTGTTGCCGGTATTGCTACAGAAAGTCTCATACGTACCTTATCAAGCCTTAAAAAAGATGGGCTCATAGATATTGAAGGCAGAAATATTACAGTTTTAGATGTAGAAAAGTTAAAAAGAGTGAATTAATTAATTATTCGGATGATTTTTATCATTTTTTGGCAGAAAGTAGATACATACTTTTGTTTATATAAAAATGATATTGACTAAATGAAGAATATATTAATTCCTACAGATTTTTCTGAAAATTCTTGGAATGCCATAAAGTATGCACTTAAGCTGTATAAAAAAACAAGATGCAGTTTTCACTTACTTCATGTTAGCAATGTCAATACGTTTATTGGCGGTGAAGTTCCTTCCATACCCGCTTCGACTATAGTTTTAGAAAAAGACATAAAAGTTGAAACTAAAAATAGGCTGAAGTCTCTTGTAAACAAAATTGATCAATCCTTTTTAAATATAAAACATAGCTTTATTACACATGCAGAATATGGGTTTTTAATAGATGCTATTAAAGAAAAAGTTGAAGAAAATAATATTGATCTTATTGTCATGGGTACCAAGGGTGCTTCAGGATTAAAGGAGGTAATCATTGGAAGTAACACCGGTGATGTCATTACAAGGGTTAAATGTCCAATTCTTGTAGTACCTGAAGAAGCATCATTCATTAAACCTAGAGAAATAGCCTTTCCTACAGATTATAATCAAAACTATTCATCAAAAATATTAGACACATTATTAGATGTAGCCAGAATTCACGAATCCTCAATTAGAATTGTGCATATAAGAAAGCGAGAAGATTTCCTTACTGATGAGCAGGAAAAAAATAAAGGCATCTTAAATGATTATTTCAAGGACCATGATCATAGCTTTCATTCAATTACCAGTAATAAATTAGAAGTTGCACTTCAATATTTTACAGAAAGCAGAAACATAGACATGATTTCTATGGTAGCCAAAAATTTAAATTTTTTCCAACAAATTCTTTTTAAACCAACCGTCGAAGACATAAGTTACCACGTTAAATTGCCATTTTTAGTATTACACGAATAAAACTAATACTATGGAAAATATATCAATTTTTTTAGCCAAATTTTGGGGTTGGTATTTAATAATATTCTTTATAATTCTAAGTTTTAATCCCAGACGTATAAGACAAATTTTTGAAGACCTTAGAGATGAGAAATTTTTAATTCTAACCTCATTTCTAGCCATTATTGTGGGGCTTTTAAATATTCTATTTCACAATATTTGGGAACCAAGCTGGAAACTCATAATTACATTACTAGGCTGGACTTCATTGTTTATCGGGTTATTCCTGTTTATTTTTCCACAACCAACCGTAACTAAATTAAGGGAATTTAATGTGAAATTTGTTCAGGTCATATACATTCTTCTTTTTTTAGTTGGACTCTTTCTGCTAAATATGGCTTATGGAATTTTATTGTATTAAACTGCAAAGAAATAATGAAGTATTAATATTTATTTAGTATTTTAAACCTTTAGATATTTTTTAATTTAATAAGATGATATATGGAAATTAATGTTCAATTTGTAAAAATGCTAACCAGTGAAACCATGGAAGCATTTGCAATAAAGAAATTAAATAAGTTAGCAAAGCGATACGATTTTATAATTAAAGCCGATGTGTTTTATAAGCTGGAAAACGACCCTAAAAAGAAAGGTAAGATATGCGATATTCAACTTAGTTTACCGGGTCCAAGGATCTTTGCAACATCAAATGCAGAAAACTTTGAAATAGCTACAGATGAAACCATAAATGATCTTGAAAAACAACTTAAGAAGCGTAAAGCGGGTATGAGACCGCATTTAAAATAAATTACTGAGTTTCAAATAAAAGGAAGAAATTAGTTATTAAGCAAATTAATAACCTCATTGTCTGATACAGGACTAAAATCTTCATAAAATTGTCCTACAGCAAAGAAATTATCAGGGATTAATAAGCATATAACCTCATTGACTTCCCTTAATTTCTTTATTGTTTTTAACGTCCCGGGAGGTGAAACAGGCAAGGCAACAATGATCTCTTTTGGATTCTGCTTTTTTATAAGTTTAATGCAGCTAATTAATGTATTCCCTGTGGCGACACCATCATCTGTAATAATAACTATCTTGTTTGTAAGATCTATTGGCTTTCTATTTCCATAATACAATTTTTGCCGTTTATCCAGGAGTTCACGAATTCTTTTAGTCTCTTTATCTATGTACACTTTTGGCACTTCTGCAGATTCAGGTCTTAGGATTATATCGGAAAACGTAACAGCCCCAATTGCAAATTCCTTATGAAAAGGATGTCCTATTTTTTTTGATAGTACAAGATCCAACGGGACATTTAAGGAATCAGACAAAATCTTACCTATTGGTACTCCACCTCTAGGAATTGTCAGTATTACAACTTCTTTATGGTTGGCAAACCTGGTTAATTTCTTGAGTAATAACTTTGCCGCCTCTACCCTGTTTTTAAACATATCAAATTATTTTACTCCATCAAAAACTTATTAAACCATTCAATAGTGAGATTGGAAACTTCTTCCAGTTTCCCCTGTTCAGGAAATAAGTGAGTCGCTCCTTCAATTATTCTAAGCTCATTGGTATTTTCCATGGCCAATTGTGCTTTCCTGTTTAGCTCAATCACCGGCAAATCCAAACTTCCTACTAATAGTAGTGTTGGTGCCTTAACAAGTGGCAGGGACTCCAGTGCAAGATCAGGCCTTCCCCCTCTGCATACCACAGCTTTTATCAACTTAGGCAATTTTGCAGCAGCACATAAAGCACATGCTGCACCGGTACTTGCACCAAAATAACCTATTGGTAATTCTTGACCTATTGCCTTTTTGTGGATCCATTTTGTGACATCAACCAGTCTTTGCGTAAGTAAAGGAATATTGAACCTATTATCATAGATCATATCTTCTTCTGCTGTCAGCAGATCAAAAAGCAAACTTGAAAATCCTTTATTTAAAAGCAAATCAGCAACAAAATTATTTCTGGAACTTAACCTGCTGCTTCCACTTCCATGAGAAAATATTACCAATCCTTTACGTCTATCGGCAATTCTTAAATTCCCCTTTAAATAAAGGTTTCCTATGTTTATATCTATCTCCTTATATTGCGAAAAAACCCTTTCCATTGAATTGGTCTTAATTTCTAAAACATGATATTCTGATACATTAAGTATTTAAGTTCTTTCGGTAATTCTGTTCTTAAGTCTTCAAATTCACCTAATGAAATATATTTGCGAAGTTCTATAAAAGTTGTTTTAATATAATTTTCTGCGATTTCTACGGAATTAAAATCCGATTTTGCAGTTACACCATTATAAAACTTTGCGAGTTCAATAAAGTCTTCCAGGTCTTTTACCTTTCTAGGTTTACGAATGGACCAACCATTAACATAAACGGCCTTTAAGAACATAGGTAATTGTGAAATTAACTGTACGGACTCGTTGACTGAAATTATTTCTCTTAATGAATGTAAAATGGATGATAGTACTCTTCCCGCTTTATCCTTATCAGAGCCAAGGTTTAATGCTTTTGCGTAGTGATCCATAAAAGTGTTTGCTTCTCTTGCAAACTGATTAAAATCTAGTGCCATGATGTTATAATTTAGTTGTTATAATGTAGACAAGATTATTACACTAAACAATGATTTTGGTCACTGAATCGATTAATTTTTCTTTGGATATTTTTTGACGAAGAACTTAAATATTATTGGCCCTAAATAAAAAAAGGCTGTTCAAGAACAGCCTTTTTCTAAATTTTTAAATGCTTATAAAGCATCTGCAGTTACTTTTAGATTCAGAGTAACTTCAATTTGGAAGTACATTCCAACTTCACTTGTAGCAGTTCCCGTGACCTCCATAACAACATCAGCTTTATTTTTAAGCTTAGTGGCTATTGCAGTCAATTTAGCGGTATCATCAATTGAATACAATACTTCAATTTCATCTGAAACTAAAACATCAGTGTGAGTTGCTAAGGTTACTCCGTCAGCAATAAGATTTGCGGTCATCATTCCGTTAAAATCTCCATCAAAGCTAACTACCTTATAGGTTAAACTGTTGATTGTGACATTCTTGATTTTATTTAAGTAATCATGAGTGTCAGGGTTATCAATATTAACCATTACGCTATTATTAAGCACTACATTTTCTCCAGCATCCACATTAACAGCTATTCGCTCTGTTATGGATGTGTTAAAGTCAACTTCGGTTAATTCATCCAATTTATCACAGGATGTATAACCGAATACCAGCAGTATTACTGCGCAGAATTTGATCAAATTTTTCATGAATTTATGTTTTAAATTATTGATTAATTACGCACCCTTACGACCCTATAAGTTACGAAATATCAATAATTTTAACAAATTTTTTAAAAGAAGAATAATGAGAATATGCCGTTAATTAAAAATTTAATATATATGATTTTAATTTATTACCTATTAAGATTATTAAGATTGATAAAAACCTTTAAAAACATTTAAGAAACTCAATATTCTTTTATTACATTTGACAAGTTTTAAAAATTCGACGTCGATTTTTATTTTTTCGAAAAGTGTTTTTTTAATTATTTGGGGATGTAGCTCAGTTGGCTAGAGCGCTTGACTGGCAGTCAAGAGGTCGTCGGTTCGAGCCCGATCTTCTCCACATCATTCATTTATATAAGGGTTGTCTTAAAACAGACAACCCTTTTTAATTCATCTCAAGTCCACTTAATAAATTACATTACTGTACATAACAGAATGACAATCATTGCTTTAAAACAAATAAATTCGTAACTTGTGCATGTTAATTAATCCAATTGTCATGAAACGAACAATAATTATTCTAATTATTAGTCTGTTTTTTGCAGGTCTTTCATATTCACAAACACTTCATATTTTTGGAGGTAAAGAGCAAAATATTTATTTAGGCTGTCTAAACTGTTCATATTTGGAAAAGGAATCCATTTGGAATGAGCAGGGCAATTATGGGAACATCCTGTTTTCTAAATCGATTTGGAATAACAAAGGGATTTATGGCAGCGCTAAAAGCAATTACAGTCCATGGAACAGAAATGCGAAATTTCCACCGGCATTAAAAGACGATAATGGTGAATTTTATGGCTTATTAACTACAAATGAGGTCAATGGGTACAGAGCCGAATTTGAGCTGGTCAGAAAGCTCTATGAGTCTCATGCAATGATAAAAAACGATGTTAAAGGATGGTATTATAAGATCTTTGGACAATCAGTGGTTGAAAATAACTAAGCTTTACTCATGATTCAAACAACTGGATTCAAATGGCATGCCATCCTAGATCAATAAAAACATGTTTTAAGACCGTTTAACTTGTTTATTGGAATCTAATCCAATGGTTTTTTTTTGCAATTAAAATTGAACTAATTTTGCATTGTTAATTGATCCAACAATGACCTTGCAAGAATTTAAATATTTACCCTTTCAGAAAAAACTCGAGCTCGTCAAGAATTCAGGAGAGTTTGCTGATAGTTACACCACTAAAGTTGAGATGGTAAAATGTTATGCGATACACAGGTTCTTTGTGGAGATTACTTATGATCTGAAAACCAACAAGATTAAAAAGATCCACGGTTTTATAACCGGAATTTCTCTGGACAAATATGTGATCAATTTTAACAACTGCAACAATCAATACTAAGAACCATTTTCAGTAGTTTTGAGCCTAATTTAATTCCAGCATCTCCTTATTTTTCTTACAAAATCATAGCAGCCTTATAAAAAATTATTATATTCATAAGTTGTTTGTTCGTATTTTCAAATTTCAAATCCTTGAAAACTGTTTGAACTAGCAAATAATTACTAACTAAATTAACTTATTATGGATTACAAAAAATCACTTAGTCGATTGTTTATCAGTCTTTTGGTATCACCAGTTATTGTGTATCTGTTTCTTTTTGCCGCTAAACTTGCGGGATCTACCTATGAAATGACCGATGGAGAAACCTTTATTATTTGGCTTCTCATGGCAATCACCATTAATTTGTCTTGCACTGATAAGAAATAATAAAGAATATTTCAATACAAATTATGTGGAGCAAATGTGGGGCAAATAAATAACTCAAAAAAAACAAAACCCCTGTGTTTACAGGGGTTTACAGGTCTAATTAGTGATCGCGACAGGATTCGAACCTGTGACCGTCTGCTTAGAAGGCAGATGCTC
>CBDUIO010000042.1:0-13444 GCA_965367355.1 uncultured Flavobacteriaceae bacterium | reverse complement strand
ACTTTATCTTTTAATTCTTTAAATTTAGCAGTTTCTCCAATTGCACTATAAATATTCATTAGTGTTTTAGCCGCTTGCAAATTTTTAGGCTGAGTTTTTAAGGCTGCCAATAAATAAGGGACTGCATCTCTATAAACTTGTTGCCTCTTTTCTTTAAGTTCATCATATTTCCTGTCATCAGCAGCCGATGTACCTAGATTATTCATTTCATCCACAATAGCTTGCTCACTATCTAATATAAGAGCTGCCATATTTATTTGAGCATTGATATATCCAGGATCAAGATCTATAGCTTTTTGGTAATATATTTTTGCCGATTCCTTGTCACCAGATTCGAATGACAACACACCTAAGTTAAACTGAAGCTCAGGATCTGTAGGATTCATTTCTGTTGCCTCTTGCATTAGGGCTTTGAATTCTTCAATATGCCCCATTTTATAATGGACATTTGCTTCCGACAACAATAAGTTCAGATCACCAGGATTTGCAGCTCGTGCATCTTTCATAGCTTCTATAGCTTTTTCATTCTTTTCCTGGCTTATATAAATAAGGGCAATATTCTTAACTATTTCAGACAATTTAGAATCAGTAATTCTGTCTTCAGGTTTAACATGAGTACCTGCCTTAACAGATATATCTCTTAATTGTTTACTACCGAACAATTCTTCTGTACCTTCTTCCTTGTTAAAAGCATAATATTCTTCTGCAATACCGGTGTAACCCAGATCTTTTAATTCTTCATACATAACGAGGGCTTTATCATAATCTTGACCATTGACAGCAGTTGATGCTGCAAAATACAGATACATGGTGTCTTTAGGGGATAATTTATAAGCGTATTCAAATCCTTTTGACGAACTTGCATAATCTTTATTTTCAAGTGCAGTATTGGCTTTTGTCAATACAGATTGAAGCATTCCTGCTTTCACAGTATTGATCTCTGATGCATAAGCAGATCCGGCTTTATCGAAGTTTTCAATGGCACTTTCAAAATCAGCATTACTGCCTGCTCCATTAGCGTATAATGCCTGCCCTTTTAATAAGTAATATTTACTTTGGGTTTTTTCATCTGCAGAGCCTATCAGAGATTCTATTTGAGTTAGTACTGATTTTGCTTCTGCAAAATTATTTGCTTTAATTGCTTTCTCAACGGCTTTTAATTCTTTTTTTTGAGCGAAAGAAAATGCTCCAATTAATAAAGCCAAAGCAACTACAATCTGTTTTTTCATTTTAATTAATTTTAAGTTAAGTGTTATTCGTTATTATTATCATTTGTTAAATTATCAAGAGTTGTGCCATCTTTTTCTATATCCTCACTTCCAGGCTCTTGAGAGTCGATTACTTCATCATCATCGTGAACTACTTTTGCAACTGCGGCTATGGAATCATTACCTTTTAAATTTATAAGCTTAACACCTTGAGTAGCACGACCCATTACACGGAGGTCTTTAACTGCCATTCTAATTGCTATCCCTGATTTATTAATAATCATTAGGTCATCTGCATCTGTCACATTTTTTATGGATACTAAATTACCTGTTTTTTGTGTAATTGAGATCGTTTTCACTCCTTTTCCACCACGATTTGTGATCCTGTAAACAGCCTCTCCATCTTCCGGATCATCTATATAAGTACGCTTTCCATATCCATTCTCTGAAACAACAAGGACCGTTTCACCTTGAGGATTTTCAACAGTAATCATACCTATAACCTCATCCTTTTTATTAGCTAAGGTAATTCCTCTAACGCCAGAAGCATTTCTTCCCATTGGTCTTGTTTTTGCTTCTTCAAAGCGAATAGCTTTTCCAGATTTTAGAGCAAGCATAACCTGGCTTTCGCCTGTTGTCAATCTGGCTTCAAGCAATTCATCATCTTCTCTAATGGTTATCGCATTAATTCCATTGGTACGAGGACGTGAATATTGTTCTAGAGAGGTCTTTTTTACCTGACCTTTCTTAGTCGCCATAATTACATAGTGACCGTTGATATATTCTTCATCTTTCAGATCTTGTGTACAAATGAATGCTTTAACCTTATCGTCCTGTTCTATATTGATCAGGTTTTGAATGGCTCTTCCTTTAGAAGTTTTACTACCTTCAGGAATTTCATAAACACGCATCCAGAAACATTTTCCTTTTTGTGTGAAGAATAGCATGTACTGGTGGTTTGTACCAACAAATAAATGCTCCAAGAAATCTTCATTTCTTGTTGTTGAAGCTTTTTGTCCAACACCTCCCCTATGCTGCGTTTTATATTCTGTTAGAGAGGTTCTTTTAATATAACCCGCATGTGAAATTGTAATAACAACTTTTTCATCCGGAATCATATCTTCTATACTTAAATCTCCTCCGGCATACTCAATAACTGATCGTCTTTCATCTCCATATTTTTCCTTCACGACCAGCATTTCTTCTTTGATGATCTCCATTCGTCTCTCCTTTTTATCGAGAATATCTTTAAGATCGGCAATTGTCTTTATCAAATCATCATATTCTGAGCGAAGCTTATCTTGTTCTAAACCGGTAAGTTGACGCAATCGCATTTCAACAATCGCTTTGGCCTGGATTTCTGATAATTTAAATCGTTCAACCAATTTTTCTCTTGCTTCATCTGCATTACCTGAAGCTCTTATCAAAGCAATAACTTCATCAATATTATCAGAAGCTATGATCAATCCTTCCAATATATGAGCTCTTTCTTCAGCCTTTCTTAATTCATAGGTTGTACGGCGGACAACGACTTCATGCCTGTGATCGACAAAATGATGGATCATATCCTTCAAATTAAGCATTTGAGGACGACCTTTTACTAAAGCAATATTATTAACGCTAAACGAGGATTGTAAAGCCGTGTATTTATAAAGTTTATTCAATACAATGTTTGGAATCGCATCTCGCTTAAGAACATAAACTATACGCATTCCGTTTCTGTCAGATTCATCTCTAATTGTCGATATACCTTCAAGTTTTTTATCATTGACCAGATCAGCAGTTTTCTTGATCATATCTGCCTTATTGACCTGATATGGAATCTCGGTTACAATAATACATTCACGTCCATTTACTTCTTCGGTATTTGCCTTTGCTCGCATTACGATACGACCTCTGCCGGTCTTAAATGCTTCCCGTACGCCGTCATACCCATAAATAGTACCGCCTGTTGGAAAATCAGGGGCTTTCACGTGAGTGATCAATTCATCTATTTCAATATCATTATTTTCAATATATGCCACAATGCCATCAACAACTTCACTAAGGTTATGAGGAGGCATATTGGTGGCCATACCTACTGCAATTCCAGATGCACCATTTACCAGTAAACTCGGAATTCTCGTTGGTAAAACCGTTGGTTCTTCAAGGGTGTCATCAAAGTTAAGTTGCATATCGACTGTTTCCTTTTCGATATCAGCAAGCATATCTTCTGATATTTTTCGCATTCGTGCCTCCGTGTAACGCATTGCTGCAGGACTATCACCATCAATAGAGCCAAAGTTTCCCTGGCCATCAACCAGCATATACCTTAAACTCCATTCCTGAGCCATACGAACCATTGCATCATAAACCGATGTATCACCATGAGGATGGTATTTTCCTAAAACTTCACCAACTATTCTTGCAGATTTTTTATGTGCCGTGTTAGATCTAACACCTAGTTCATGCATCCCATATAAAACTCTTCTGTGTACCGGTTTTAAACCGTCCCTTACATCTGGAAGTGCACGTGACACAATGACCGACATTGAATAATCAATGTAAGCCGATTTCATTTCATCTTCAATATTAATCGGGATTAATTTCTCTCCTTCTGCCATAAATATTTATATCAATTTTCTGTTAATTTCAAATCGTGCTAATATAACCATTTTACTAGTCTTTATATACTTTTTAGAGCTTCAAAAAAGTATTTTTTATTAACAATTTTAAGGTTGTTTTTAGTTAATAAGTAAGCTGTTAAATATTTTGAATTTATAAAGTTTTTTTTGTCTATTAGCAACAATCATAATATTAAGGTATAATTTTTGCCGTTATGTATTATGATTTTATTAATTTTAATGCAGAAAGGAATAGTTTATGGATGATAATTTTTCTCCAAGAGTAAAAGATGTTATTGCGTTTAGCAAAGAAGAGGCATTGCGCTTAGGTCATGATTTTATTGGAACTGAGCATTTAATGCTTGGATTATTGCGTGACGGAAATGGTAAGGCTATTGATATTTTAAGTGCTTTGAATATCGATTTAAATCATTTGAGAAGAAAAGTTGAAATTCTAAGTCCCGCAAACCCTAATGTGACAATATCTTCAAACGAAAAAAAGAATTTACATTTAACCAGACAAGCAGAACGCGCTTTAAAAACAACTTTTTTAGAAGCAAAACTGTTTCAAAGCACAACGATAAATACAGCCCATTTACTTCTTTGTATTTTAAGAAATGAAAATGACCCAACAACCAAGTTATTAAATAAACTCAAAGTAGATTATGATAACGTTAAAGAACAATTTAAGCTTATGATCACTAACGAAGACGATTATATCGATATTCCAAAATCCGAATCATTTGAGGATGATGCCGCGATGCAGGAAGATGAATCCAAGGATAACCCATTTAAACAGCAACCCGGAAAGACATCAAAAAAATCTAAAACCCCTGTTTTAGATAATTTTGGACGTGATTTGACCGTCATGGCAGAAGAAGGAAAATTAGATCCTGTTGTAGGAAGAGAAAAGGAGATAGAGCGGGTATCTCAAATATTGAGCAGACGAAAAAAGAATAATCCACTTTTAATTGGAGAACCAGGTGTTGGCAAAAGTGCTATTGCTGAAGGACTGGCAGAAAGGATTATTAAAAGAAAAGTATCCCGAATTCTTTTTAATAAAAGAGTTGTAACTCTTGATCTGGCAAGTTTAGTGGCAGGAACGAAATACAGAGGTCAGTTTGAAGAACGTATGAAAGCTGTTATGAATGAACTTGAAAAGAATGACGATATAATTTTGTTCATTGACGAGATTCATACTATTGTAGGAGCTGGAGGTGCAACCGGTAGTTTAGATGCATCAAATATGTTTAAACCGGCATTAGCAAGAGGTGAAATACAATGCGTTGGTGCAACCACATTAGATGAATACAGACAGTATATCGAAAAAGATGGTGCTTTGGAAAGACGATTCCAAAAGGTTATTATTGAGCCAACCTCTGTTGAAGAAACCATTGAAATATTAAATAATATTAAAACCAAATACGAAGAACATCATAACGTCGAATATACTGATGAAGCTATTGAAGCTTGTGTAAAATTGACTAACAGATACATGACAGACCGGTTTTTACCAGACAAGGCTATTGATGCTTTAGATGAAGCCGGATCCAGAGTTCATATAACCAATATTCAAGTTCCAAAACAAATAATTGAATTGGAGAAAAAATTGGAAGCCGTAAAAGAAACCAAGAATTCTGTGGTTAAAAAACAAAAGTATGAAGAAGCTGCCAAATTAAGGGATGATGAGAAGCGTTTGGAAAAGGATTTAGCTATTGCACAGGAGAAATGGGAAGAAGAAACGAAACTTCACAAAGAAGTTGTTAGCGAAGAAAATGTTGCTGATGTCGTTTCAATGATGACCGGAATTCCTGTAAATAGAATTGCTCAGGCCGAAAGTAAAAAATTAGCTCAGTTACCCGATTTAATTAAAGGTAAGGTCATAGGACAAGATGAAGCAGTCGCTAAGGTCGTAAAAGCCATTCAGCGTAACCGAGCCGGATTAAAAGATCCTAATAAACCAATTGGGTCATTTATTTTTCTGGGGCAAACAGGAGTTGGTAAAACTCAATTAGCAAAAGTACTGGCTCGCGAACTATTTGATAGTGCAGATGCTTTAATTAGAATAGACATGAGTGAATATATGGAGAAATTTGCTATTTCAAGGTTAATTGGAGCGCCTCCTGGCTATGTAGGATATGAAGAAGGTGGTCAGCTTACTGAAAAAGTCAGACGTAAACCATATGCTGTCATTTTGTTAGACGAAGTTGAAAAAGCACATCCTGATGTCTTTAACATGTTATTGCAGGTTCTTGACGATGGATATTTGACAGATAGTCTTGGAAGAAAGATTGATTTTAGAAACACGATCATCATTATGACATCCAACATTGGATCCAGAAAATTAAAAGATTTTGGTGCTGGCGTCGGATTTGGGACTGCTGCTCAAAAAGCACAGGAAGATTCCAATGCACGTTCGGTCATTCAAAATGCTTTGAAAAAGGCTTTTGCACCTGAATTTTTAAATAGAATAGATGATGTTGTTGTGTTTAATGCATTGGAAAAAGAACATATCAATAAGATCATTGATATTGAATTAGCACAATTGTATACTCGTATAAATGACCTTGGCTACCAATTAAAATTAACTAAAAAAGCCAAAGATTATATAGCCGACAAAGGATTTGACAAGCAATATGGAGCCAGACCATTAAAAAGAGCCATTCAAAAATATATCGAAGATGCCTTAGCCGAAGAGATCATTGCTTCTCAAATTGAAGAAGGAGATACAATCTACATGGATTTGGACAAAAATTCAAAGGAATTGACCATTAATGTTGAAAAAGCAGAAAAACCTGCCTAGAAATTAATCAACTTATAAATTAAAACTCTACAAATTTTTGTAGAGTTTTTTTATTTCTTTAAAAAAGTTTCTGTAACTTTAAGATAATGATTAAGGTTTTTGACTTTTGTATTCTTAAATTTTATGATAATTACGTTATAAGCATTATTAATGAGGGTGTTACTGTATCAAAAGATATTAGTGATAAAATTTGTCAAACTGCTATAAATTATTATCAAGGTAAACCTTTTGTTTATATCACACACAGAATTCATTCCTATTCAGTCGACCCGAGTGTATATCATGATGTATCTAAAATAAAAAATTTAGCAGGTTTTGTTGTAGTTTCAGAGAGTAAACTATCTATTAAAAATGCATTGTTGGAAAAAATATTTTTAAACAAACCGTTTCAAATTTTCAGCAATCTTGAAGATGCTGTCCTTTGGGCAGAAAATGCACATATACATTTTAAACAAGTCAAATGAAAACCTGAATTATTGTAAAATATGTCTAGATCCGGTAAATTTTGGTTGGGTATATTTACCTTTTTACCCTTTGTTCTGTTTATAGTCTATCTCATATTGTTCTTTACTTTGTTCTTAGAAAGTATTCATCATCTAGACAAAAACCATCACGATGAATTCCCTATAAAGTTTATAAGAGACCTGTTTATAGTGTTTATTCCAATCATTATAGCTGGAATCATTTCTTTGATAGTAACCATTTACTATATAGTTCATGCCAACAACAATGTAAGAAATGATACGGCCAAAAAGATCATGTGGACTGTTATTTTGGTCTTTGTAAATGGTATTGGTAGTATAGTTTATTATTTTGTAGAGATCTTAGCCAGCAACAATAAGTTAAAGGAATCCGTTACAAAAAATGAATAAAAAGGAATTAAAGGAAATTGAAAATCTTCTTCTTGCCGAAATAAGCGTAACAAAACAATCCATTAATAGCTATAAAGAACTTACGAAGCCCATAGATCCGGAAAATGCCATTGGTAGAATTTCAAGAATGGATGCCATCAATAATAAATCTGTTAATGAAGCTGCCTTAAAAAAAGCAGAAATAAAACTTAAAAATTTAGTGATCGCTTATTCTAATCTTAACGATCCCACTTTTGGTGTTTGCGCAAAATGTAACAATTCAATTCCCATTGGAAGGATCATGTTGATTCCTCACTCCAGATTTTGTGTCAATTGTGCCATTTAACTGGTATTCTAACCTAATAATTCTGCACTATCAATTGTTAGATTCTGTAAAAAATTTATTGATGATTTGATGGCATAATGCAACACTTCATCTTCATTGATAAAAGGAACTTCTTCACGATACGCCTGAAGAAACATTTCAAGAAAATGAGAAGATTTTAAAGGTGCCCTGAACGCTAATGCCTGAGATGCATTCAATAATTCAATTGCCAAAATACGTTCTACATTTTCAATAATTTTATGTGCTTGAGTGGCTGCATTAGCACCCATACTTACGTGATCCTCCTGTCCATTACAAGATACAATGCTGTCAACACTAGCAGGTGTCGCTAACTGCTTGTTGGTGCTAACAATACTAGCAGCTGTATATTGAGGAATCATAAAGCCGGAATTCAAACCTGGACTATCAACTAAAAAAGGAGGCAATCCTCGTAAGCCCGAAACCAATTGAAATGTTCTTCTTTCTGATATGTCACCAAGCTCTGCCATCGCTATTTTTAAAAAATCAAATCCCAAAGCTAATGGCTGGCCGTGAAAATTTCCTCCTGAAATGATCATGTCATCTTTAGTGAAAATATTTGGATTATCTGTTACCGAATTTATTTCAGTTTTAAAAGTCTTTAAGACAAAATCCAAGGTGTCTTTTGTAGCACCATGGACTTGAGGAATGCATCTAAATGAATATGGATCTTGAACATGTTTTTTATCTTGCTTTATCAATTCACTATCCACTAAAAATTCACGAATCCTTGATGCTGTTTTTAACTGTCCGTTATGAGGTCTCACAAGGTGTACAATTTCATTAAATGGTTCAATTCGTCCATCAAAGGCATCTATGGATAAACTTCCAATAAGATCTGACAGATAGGACAATTTAAATGATTTTAAAAGTAAATAGATTCCGTAAGCACTCATGAATTGAGTTCCATTTAACAACGCAAGACCTTCTTTGGATTTTAATTTTATAGGTTCCCATCCAAATTTCTTCAATACTTTGTCACTTGTTACTTTCTTATCCTTATAGAAAACTTCACCTTTTCCAATCAATGGTAAAGATAAATGAGCCAGAGGAGCAAGATCTCCCGATGCTCCCAGAGAACCTTGGGTATAAACTATTGGTATAATGTCATTATTATAAAAATCTATTAACCTCTCCACAGTTAGTAATTGTACACCCGAATGGCCATAACTTAAAGATTGAATTTTAAAAAGCATCATGAGTTTAACAATTTCCACCGGAACTTCTTCACCAGTACCACAGGCATGTGACATGACAAGATTTTCTTGAAGTTTCGTTAAATTCTCATTCGATATTTTAACATTGTAAAGCGACCCGAAACCGGTATTTATTCCGTAAAATGGAGCATCACTTTTCTTTAAGACATCATCTAAATAATCTCGGCATTCTATAATTTTTTGAATGGATTCTTTAGATAATTCCAGTTTCTTTTGTTCTGATAAGATTTCGGATATTTTAAATAAATCTAATGTTTCTGAACTGATGTAATGAAGATTTTTCATAGAGATTAAATGACAAGTCAAAAGTCATCATTTAGCTAAAAATAAACAAGAAATGTTAATAATAAATAAATATACTCCCTTTAAATTAAGAATCTCATATCTTTGCCGCTTTAAAACTTAAATAAATGAAAAAAATATTTCTAGCATTACTTGTTTTAGCTGTTTTAGCTTGTAAACAAGAACCTAAAGATTACGTTACATTATCGGGTCAAATTTTGAATGCAAACGAAAGCAAACTGTTAACAGTATTAAAAGGCAAAAAATACAAAAAAGATATTGTATTAAATGAAGATGGAACTTTTAAGGATACGCTTAAAATAGAGGAAGGTGTATACTATTTTAAACATGGGGAAGAATATGGGCAAGTCTATTTGAAAAACGATAACGAAACTAGTTTATTTCTCGATAACGAAAATTTTGATGCGTCTTTAAAATTTAAAGGAGATGATTCAGATAAAAGTAATTTTATTATTGCCAATCTATTGATGTCTCAAGATCATTTGACCGTTGATCTTTTTGATTCAGCTGAAGAGGATTTTAACAAGGCTATTTCAAATCTTAAAAATGACTTCACTGATTTAGTATCTGGCTATCCTGATTTGGGGGAAGATTTTATAAAAGAAGAAGAGAAAAATCTTGAAAGTCTGATTCAATCATATTCAGAATATTACCAATCAAAATTAGCTATGAGAAAAGAGTTCCCTGCCGGAACAACGTCTCCACAATTTGTGAACTATGAAAATTTTAAAGGAGGTACTACTTCCCTTAGTGATTTGAAAGGTAAATATGTTTATATAGATGTTTGGGCAACCTGGTGTGGACCATGCAAGAGGGAGATTCCTTCTTTAAAAAAGCTGGAAGAAACATATCATGACAAAAATATTGCGTTTGTGAGCATATCTGTTGATGACGCTAAACGAAGTGGAACGATGGAAAAAGCAAATGCCGATTGGAAAAAAATGGTCAATGAAAAAGAATTAACAGGAGTACAATTGTTCTCTGATAATGCATGGAAATCAGAATTTATCCAGGCATATAAAATTAGAGGTATACCAAGGTTTATCTTAATAGATCCACAAGGAAAAATAGTAAATGCAGATGCGCCAAGACCATCTAGTTCAGCTTTAATTGAACTGTTTGATTCATTGAATATTTAAAATATAAACTTATAAAAAAAGCCATTTAAAAATGGCTTTTTTTATATGTACAATTTTTCTTCATCATCTTTTGTCTTGGTTTCCTTTTCCTCTGCTTTTGGTTTAAAAGTTTGTTCAGGCTCCTTAAAAAGATCCATAAAAGCATCTTTAATATATTGAATGACATTACTCGCAATTAAACTTTGATAACCAAAAGTCTCAACTGCAATATCAGCTGATTTACCGTGTAAATAAACTCCAAATATCGATGCTGCTAAATATTCATAACCCTGAGAGATCAATCCGGTTATGATACCCGTTAGAACATCTCCACTTCCCGCCGTTGCCAATCCCGGATTTCCCGTAGTATTAATATATAATTTGTCATTAAAAACGGTGATGGTATTAGCCCCTTTAATGACTATAATAAGTTTATATTTTTTAGAAAATGCTTTTGTCTTTTTAAGTTTATCAAAGTCATCCTTCCATTTGCCTATCAGTCTTTCCAGTTCCTTGGGATGCGGAGTTAAAACAGAATTTTCCGGTAATAATTTTAACAGCGACTTCTTTTTAGCCAATATATTGATACCATCAGCATCCACAACTAGAATACTTTTGTTGGTTTTTAAGAAGGTCTCAAATGCAGTTATGGTTTTAGAATTTGTTCCAACTCCTACTCCAATTCCAATGACCGTTGGTTCTATTTCAAACTTAATGTTGGTTAGGATATCCATATGGTCATCAGAAATAACCATAGCTTCAGGCAATGCAGTTTGTAAAATAGTATATCCGCATTTTGGCACAAAAGCTGTTACCAAACCAGCACCTACCGTTAATGCAGAACGACTCGCCAAAACCACCGAACCAATTTTTCCGTAACTGCCACCTACGATCAGACTATGACCAAAGGTTCCTTTATGATCAAATTTTTCACGCGGTTTATAAAGTGGCAGAACTTCATATTTCCCTATGAGTTCTGTGTCAGTTTCTGTAACCATCAAATATTCAGGGTCAATTCCTATGTCCAATATCTCCCACTGAACAGTATATTTAGCAGTATCGGGTAAAAAGAATACCAATTTAGGAACTTGAATACTTAAAGTATAATCTGCCCAAACAACTCCATTTTCATCTTCGGGAACCTTATCGGCATAAAGACCTGAGGGCATATCTATGGATAATGTAAATGCCTTTGATGCCCTAAAATGTTTAAATAAGGATTTAACCCATGAATCTGCTGGCCTGTTGAGTCCGATTCCAAAAACGGCATCTACTATAATATCGTCTGGACTTATAGAAGGAAATTCCTCTTTACAATTCAACAATATTGGCCATTTCTTTGTGACATTCTTAATCCGGTCATAATTAATCAAGAAATCCTTAGAACGCTTATCACTACAATTAACAACATATGTAATAACATTGTAGCCATGAGTTACCAAATGCCTTGATAAGACCAATCCATCACCTCCATTGTTTCCAATACCACAAAACACATGTATAGGTACTTGAGCTCCTTGCATTCGTGAATCTATCCAATTAAAAATTTGAATTCCTGCACGCTCCATGAGATCATCTGTTGAAATATTTTGCTTTTCAACAGTCAATCTATCTGCCTCATATATTTGTTCTTTTGAAAATAGCTTCACTTGATTTAATTTTTGCTAAATATATTGCCGTTATTTTATTAAGTTCCTAAAAAGACAATTATTGTTTTTTTATTAGAGTAAATGTAATACTTTTGACTCGTATAGCACAAAAAATGAATGATTTAAACAACATGATTAACCTGAATTATAGTTCTGTTTTTGGAGCAGCTATCACTATAATAACCCTTAGGTGTAATAATTAATATACCTTCCGTCCTGTCTGTAAATTTAATTTCAGAAATCCAAAAAACATCAATTTATATTTAAGGCATTCTAAAAATGAAAGTATTAAAATTTGGAGGAACTTCAGTTGGCTCCGCAACAAACATAAATAGGGTCATTGATATCCTTAGTAATTATTCCCAAGACGATGCAATTATCTGTGTGGTCTCTGCCGTTGGTGGTATCACAGATAAGCTTATCAATATGGCGAATCAGGCATTGATCAAGGATAAGTCCTATATTGACAGTTTTAAAAGTATTAAGAAAATACATATCGATATAACTTCGGAATTAATCCCCAAGAAAAATGAGAAAATCCTAAAAGCGCTGGATGAGAAATTCAAAGATGTGAAAAGCTTATTGGACGGCATCTATCTCATTAATGAGTTATCTCCAAAAACATCGGACAAATTAGTGAGTTATGGCGAATTATTGTCATCCTATATTATCGCTGAAACTATAAAATCTCGAGGATTGGATGTAGAAAGAAAGAATTCTCAGGAATTAATTATTACAAATTCTGCATTTACAAAAGCCGAAGTAAACTATACAATTACAAATAAAAATATTCGCGATTATTTTAAAAAGAATAATCATAGAATCACCATTTTACCCGGATTCATTTCTAAATCTTCAGATGGAGAAATAACAACTTTAGGCAGAGGAGGCTCAGACTTTACTGCTGCCATTGTTGCGGCAGCATTAAAAGTTGCCCAGTTGGAAATCTGGACAGATGTCAGCGGGATGTTCACAACCAATCCTAAATTGGTTAAACAAGCTTATCCTATTAAGCAATTATCTTACCAGGAAGCGATGGAACTTTCGCATTTTGGAGCTAAAGTTCTATACCCTCCTACTGTGCAGCCTGTTTTGAATTTAAAGATTCCTATACATATTAAGAACACGCTAAAACCAGATGAATCGGGAACAATAATATCTGAAAAAAGCAATGGAACCTCCGGAGCAGCAAAAGGAATTAGCAATATTAGTAATATCGCTTTACTAACGCTTCAAGGCAATGGGATGGTTGGAATTCCGGGATTCTCTAAGCGTTTGTTCGAAACACTGGCTCAGGAAAAAATTAATATTATCCTTATTACCCAGGC
>CBDUIO010000041.1:0-13452 GCA_965367355.1 uncultured Flavobacteriaceae bacterium | reverse complement strand
CTTATTCATTGCAATAAGCACACCTGAAATCGCAAATGAAATAGTACCTAATATGTCCAGAACATAGTACATAAATTATAATTCTATTTAGCTTTTTAAATTAATCAAAATTGTAAAAATACTCGATTTCTGAACATCTAAAAAGTATAAATTATCTCTAGAAGTCAATTCTTAAAAAAGAATTTAAAGCAAAAATTTATAAATTGATGGATTAGTAAGTAAATTTTAAATAATTTTCTGAATTTAACTTATTGATTTAATAATATTTAAAGTTAAGTTTTAAAAAGTGTTTTCTTACAAAATATTACAAGATGAATTGTTTTTTTCTTAAATTGGCACCTTTAAATAGCATTTAACCACATGAACATGAGAAATTTTCTACTTATTTTTTGCCTTTTGATTTTTGGTATTGGTTTTGCTCAAGATGGAGAAACTAAAGAATTGCCAAGTCTATCCAAACGTTGGATGGCCAAATTAGGTGTGAATATGGTAATGAGTACAGGCGACGGATCTCCATTTGGATCTTTTTCAGAAAATGCATTTTCTAATCCTTTAGCTTTAGGAATAGAATATAAAATAAACGACGTTATTTCTGTATCCCTGTTACAAACTGTTAATAAATGGAAAGCAAACAAAGGCATAATCGATGGAGTTGCAATCACTGAAGACCAAAGTTATTTTGCTGTAGACGCTGGTTTGAAGTTTTATTTCGATGAATATTTTCTTGATGCAGATTGGATGGATTTGTACACAGAGATTGGTGCAGGATATTTTCATGAGAGAGAAAGTGGTCTTTCTGGTAATATTGGTCTAGGAGGAATTTTGTGGGTATCTCCATCTCTGGGATTGAATTTACAAGGAATTGGAAAATTTGGAAAGAAAGAAAGCGGTCATACTAATCATTTCCAATATTTCGCAGGTCTTGTATATAATTTTGGAGGTATTGATAGTGATAACGACGGAATTTTAGACAAGGAAGATGAATGTCCTCTAGAATTCGGATTAATCCAATTTAATGGTTGTCCAGATTCTGACGGCGATGGTGTAAGAGAGTCTTTAGATGAATGCCCATTAGTTGCCGGTCCTAAAGAATTAAAAGGTTGTCCTGATAGAGATAATGACGGAGTTGCAGATAAAAATGATGAATGCCCTGATGAAAAAGGCGGATTGAATACCAGAGGTTGTCCTGACAGGGACAATGATGGTGTTCCAGATAAATTTGATAACTGTCCAGATGTTCCCGGATCATTTAATAACAGAGGTTGCCCTTGGCAAGATACTGATAAGGACGGTGTGATAGATAAGGATGATAAATGTCCAAACCAAATAGGTCCTATAGAAAATCAAGGATGTCCATATCCTAAATTAACGCAATCTGAAGAAAAGATCATTGATGCTTTTGCAGAAACTATCCTTTTTGAACTTGGTAAGTATGATTTAAAAGAATCCAGTATATCAACTTTAGATAGAATAGTATCAATTATGAAAACATACAAAAGTGAAAGATTTCATATAGCAGGACATACTGATAATACCTTTACTTCAGATTTTAACCAAGTTTTATCTCAAAACAGGGCTATTGCAGTAAGAAACTATTTTATTTCTAAAGGTATTGATGCTACACGGTTAACTGCAAAAGGTTATGGTGAAACCAAACCGGTACAATCAAATGATACTGAAGAAGGTAGAGCTAAGAATCGTCGAGTTGCTATTATTTTGATCAAATAGTACATTTCGGTTCAATTATAATACAGTTCGGTATAATTATATTTTAAAAACACTCCTTATTTTAAATATTTGAGGTGTTAATCTTAAAATATATATCATGAATCATTCTACAAATTTTTATAACTCGAACAATTTTTTTAAATCTAAACTTTCTAATATAATATTCCTCACTTCATTATTATTAGGAATAAGCTTAAGTTATTCCCAGGACAATCTACATACCATAAAAGTATCTGTGGACAACGTTTTGAATAACAATGGGAAAGTAATTTTTAGTCTACATAACCACGAAACATTTATGAAAACTGAAAGTTTACAAAGTGCAGAAAGCACAATTGAAAAAAACAAAGTTGAGGTATCTTTTGAGAATGTTTCTCCCGGAACTTATGCCATTATGGTACTTCACGATGAAAATGAAAATTATAGGATGGATTTTGACTCCAATGGCATGCCCATAGAAAGCTATGGTATGTCTAATAACCCTATGAGTTATGGGCCGCCTCAATTTAGCGATGCAAAATTTGAAGTTGTCAATGAAGATCTGGATATAAAAGTGAGATTTTAGAAATAAAAAAGCGGCTATTGAGCCGCTTTTTTATTTTTTTAGTTTGTTTTAAATCGATTCATCTAACCAAGCTTTCATCATCCATACTGTTTTCTCTTGTTCTGTTATAAAATCACTCATCATGGAATTGGTACCTTCATCATTTGCTTTATCTGATTTTTCCAGGATCATTCTTTCAATTTTAAGCAATTCTGATAAAGAATCGACTATTAAATGCACTGCTTTCTCATCCTGCTTAATATTTTTACCGATGGGGACCTTTACTTTTTTAATGTAATCATCAAAGGTATGCAATGGTGTCTCTCCAAGAGTCAAAATACGTTCAGCAATTTCGTCCACTTTTATGTTTGCATCTGTATATAATTCTTCAAATTTAGTGTGAAGATCAAAAAATCTCTTCCCTTTAATATTCCAGTGAATTCCTCTCAAATTTTGATAATAAACCTGAAAATTACTTAACAGTATATTTAAATCATTTGCTAATTCCTTTGTAATTTCCACTTCTAATCCTATACTATTTACAGTCATATTCATTTTTTATAATATTTATTATTTGATTAAAATTACATCAGAATAAATGTTAATTTCAATAAATTTTATTGATAGTTTTTATATTTTTATAGGATAAATTGATATCAATGACAATTACACAATTATATTATGTTCTGGCTGTTGCGGAAAATCAAAATTTTACTAAGGCCGCACAAAAATGTTTTGTTACACAACCTACCTTGAGTATGCAAATACAAAAGTTGGAAGATGAATTGGATGTTCAAATCTTTGATCGTTCTAAAAAACCAATTGAGTTAACCGAGGTAGGCAAAAAAATTGTGAGTCAAGCACGAAATATAGTGAATGAAGCCGACAGAATAAAAGATATTGTTGATCAGCAAAAAGGGTACATAGGTGGTGAATTTAAATTAGGTATCATACCAACTGTAATGCCAACTTTATTACCCATGTTTTTAAAAACATTTGTTAAGAAATACCCAAAAGTTAAACTTAAAATTGAAGAATTGGCAACAGATGAACTCATTGTCAGGATCAACGATGGCCATTTAGATGCTGCTATTGCAGCTACTCCGCTAGAGAATGAAAATATAAAGGAACGTGTTTTGTACTTTGAACCATTTGTTAGTTATATACCCAATAAACACCGGTTATACACTAAGAAAAAAATTGATGTTTCAGATCTTGATCTAAGTGATATCCTATTGCTTGAAGATGGGCATTGTTTTAGAGATGGTGTGATTAATTTATGTAAGGCTTTTAAAAATGTACCTGATGAGCATTTTCAATTGGAGAGTGGAAGTATTGAAACCCTTATTAAACTATCAAATGAAGGATTGGGAATGACCTTATTACCTTATTTACATACTTTGGATATTAAAGAATCTGAAAAGGCTAATCTGCATTTTTTTAATGATCCGTCACCGGCTCGAGAGGTCAGTATCATTTACCATAAAAGCGAATTAAAAATGCATATCATTGAAGCCTTACAGGACGTTATATCGGGAATAATCAGAGGAGCGATCGCATTTCAGGATGTTAAGATCATAAGTCCCTTACCTAAATAAAAAAGCGACCAAATGGTCGCTTTTCTTATGCTTTTAAATAATCTAAATATTGCAAATTTCTCTACTTAATGATAACCTTTTGTGAAGACACCAACTTACCACTTGTCATCCTCATAACATAGATGCCACTGGCAATAGTCTTCACATCAATAACATTATCACCTGAAGTAATTTTTCCTGATTTTACTATACCACCAACCACGTTATACATTATAAATTCAAAATCTGGTGCTCCTTCATTAAGCTTAACATGAAATTGATTATCTACTACCGGATTTGGATATATCAATGGTGTATTATTGGTTTGAGTTTCAATTTCATCAACTCCCAGTGTACTATTGTTAATGTTAATTTCCCAAAGCCCTCTTCCATAAGTACCGGCAATTAATTTATCCACAGTATAATTTATTTCAATATCGTTAATAATTACATTGGGTAATCCCTGTCCTAATGGTTCCCAATTATTGTTTCCCTTTTTAAAATAAACTCCAAGTTCAGTGCCCAAAAATAGGATTTCCTCGGTTTGGTTTTGCTTCAAAACTACCTGCTTCATCAATATATTGGGCAGTCCCGCTGAAATATTGGTCCAGGTGCTGCCGCCATCGGTTGACTTAAAGACTTTAGATCCACTAACATATCCTCTTACCGTAGCATAGACAATATTAGGATTAGTTTGGTTGAAGGATACAGAGTTCATTCTTGCAGATGCTTCAGGTTCTACTAAATTGGACCATGCACCACCATCATTTAATGATTTTCTGCCACCATTAACACCAATAACAAACAAATTGTTTCCAAAGGTCTCAATGTATTCTATTTGACCAGCCCCTGAGTTTAAATTAGTCCAGGTATTACCTTTATTTGTTGACTTATAAACTTCTGCAAAACCGCCATATAAGGTCGTTGGTGTGGTTGAATTCATTTTCAAAGTCCAAACAAAAGGTGCACCAGTTGTTGGTGTTGAAAGATCCACATCTCCATCATAATTATTAGCGAATCCAGTATCTGTTCTTATTAATGCTCCATTTTGGGCTCCTAAGTACCTTATATTCGAATTATTATAATCAATCGCAGTACAGGTACCATCTCCTGCTAAAGCAGCTACCCATTTTAAAGACCCGTCTTTCATCTCGAGACTATAGCCATCATTATCCTGGTTTCCTGTAATAAGATGATTTTCACTTTGAGGTGAAATGGCTACTGAATACAATTGAGTAATTAAAACCCCATCTGATTTATATTCAACTGTTGGCTTCTCTTCTGATTTGGTTGGATAATTGAAATAAATCAAACCTCCGTCATTAACGGCCCAAAAAGAATAGCCTGAATCCAAATAACCCATTTCATGAATGTCTGCATGCCCATAAGAACCAGCCGAACTGTTATCTTGCCAAGCATTGTTTAAGGTTGTGTACCACACACCACCATTGTTATCTGAATTTATGGCGTCAACTCCGCCGCTAATTATTAAGCCATCCTTTACTACTAAAGCTTGGTTGTAAGTGCCTTGAGGATTGTAGTTGGTTGTAGAATTGCCTAATGTGGCTAAAGTCGGGGAAGTTGCACTTGGGTTGTAGGTAGATATTTGTCCCGATTTTGCCTGCACATAAAATATTCCTGTACTTAAATCAGAAGTAACTGCATGCCTTTCAAAGTTTGAGCCTTCCGATTTTATTGTTGACCAGGTATCTCCATTATTTGAAGAAAAGAACAATCCTCCCCAACTATCTGAGCACATAATATTTGATCCATTTCTGTGGAATTTTCCTAATTGTGCATCGGGATAAGGATGAGTAAAAACATTGGTCCATGTAGTTCCTCCGTTTGTTGTTTTCTTAATATTTTGATTGGTACCTAAAACAACAGTGTTATCATTTATAACTATGAGATTGGAAGTTGATTCCCTATCGGCAAGGCTAAAGGTTAAACCTGTTGCCTGAAAAGTTTCCCCAAAATCTGTTGATTTTAGTACACCTATAGATTTAATATGATCACCATCATAATCGCCTGTTGATACGTAAATAGTCCCGGGACTATTTGCATCAGAAGAGGCACTGTTTATATCTGTTACTCCAATACCGGAAATAAAATCTAATTTTGGCTGCCAGGTGTTTCCATTATCTGTTGATTTCCAAACTCCGCCATTGGGCGCGCTAATAAATAGAACATTTGCAGAAGCTGGTGTATTATTAAATCTTTTAAAGTTCGTTAAACGACCCATTTGAGGATAATTAGGGTATCCGTTTGGATCTGGAATTGTCTGGGGTCCAATGTTTGTCCAAGGTTGTAGTGATTGGCTGGATCTACTGTTTATTGCTTGAAAATTTGGCGAGCCATTTTCATTTAGAAGACCAGCATTGTACCAACCTGTTAGAGGACTGGGAAAATTACCCTTTGCATCTACTCTATCTCTCCAAAAAAAAGCCCATCGCTCAAATTGTTTTTCTGCCTTTACATCAGATTTATTAAAAATATTACTATTTCTCTTGGCAGCAAACTGTTGTCTCATTTGTTCTACTATCTCAAAATAATTTCCATCCGCCTTTACAGAAGCTTGCTTGTAATTATCTGTTTGAGAAAATCCAAGTATACAAAAGAAGTATAAAATAAGGGTATAATTTTTTTTCATTGCATTCTAGTTAAATTGATTAATGATTTTATCAAATATCTTTAACTTTCACGCAAATTCAAGATAATTTATCTACACAATCACTACTCAAATATTTGACTACAATAAATTTTAACAGTTTTTGTTATTCTTGATTAAATTCATGATAACGATTATGAAAAATCTTTAAAAGTTGATTTTAAATAATTATAAAGACTCGAGCTCTTGTTGGAAATCTCTATTTTTTTACCAATTCGATATCGTTTACCCTCAATAGCGCGAATGGACGTGTTCATAAAAGTTGCTATTTCTTTATTCTTAAAACCAACAAATAGATAATAGCAAACCATTGCATCTGACTTATTTAATTCAGGGTGTTTTTTATTCAATTCATTAAAGAACCGAACATTTAGTTTATTGACCAATTGATATGGTTCAATTCCTCTTTCTTGCAGAGTTGAAAAATTTTGATGAATATTCTTGTACAACTCCTTGATTTCTTTTTGTTGCAAATCTTTTTCTCCAATAGCTGAGACATTCTTAATTCTTTTTTTAGTTTCTTCTATTAAACTTTCTAGACCCTTTGTTTTTGCCTGAAGTTTTTCATGAGACTCTTGTAATAAATCAAAATCTTCATCACGTTTTGTATATTCACCTATTATGGATTTTACTTTTTTATTTTTTACTATTAGAACAATTGTAATAATTAATAAACCAATTAGAGCGAGTATAAATAAACTTCGGTTTTTATTCACTTTTTTCTTTTGAGCCTCTAGATTACTTGCACTATCTAAAATATCTTCACTAATTTCATAACTGGCTTTTAAATTCTCATTAAGAACTTGCTCTTGAAATAGTTTTAATGAATCGATGTATTTATTAACCTTATCAATATTTCCCTTTTTTTTATAAAAATTAATAGAAACTTTAAAATATCTTTCTATGTCCGATTTATTCATAATCGGTTTCATTTTTCTAGCCTCACTTAAGTAGAAATAAGTAGAATCCATATTTTGTTTATTCAAATGAAACTCGGCTAGTTTACCATTGAGAGTAACCATATGAATGTTATGCAACCATTCAGATATTGTTGGGTCATTTTTGGTTTGCTTAAGTTTAAATATATAATTGTGTGCGGTTTCTAAATCGTCTAAATTTATGGCATTTAAGGAAATTAAGAATAGTGCATACATGTAATAGTATGAATCGTCTTGAATTAATTGGTAGTAGTCAAGATTCTCCAGTAACAGCCTATTACTTTCTGCGAAATTATTATTTAAATGCTCAGAATAGGCATGCATTTGTTTGACATCTGCCAATCCATGTTTGTCATTAATTATATCAAAATAATACTCTGCTTTTGCCAAGTATTCAAAAGCCGAAGAATCCTTTTTTACAACATATACATTGTAGAAGAGTTCTAAATATGAGGCTCCGGCAATTTTATATTTTTTTTCTAATTCGGCATATTTTACCGCCAATAACAAATTTTTATAGATTAAGTTTTGGTTGTCAAGTCTATTATTTAAAGTAGATAAAGTATAATAGTAATCGGCTAAATTTCCTTTTAAATAATTTTCGACCGGTTTAGGAATTGAATCCAAATAAAGTTGAGCAATTTCAGGGTGGTCTTGAGTATTTGCAGAAGCAAGATCTACATATTTAATATATTTATTTCGTTTATCATCTTGCGCATGACCATGAAAATAGTTCAAACAAACCATCAAGACCAAGAAATGAAAGAAATTAGGAATGATTAATCTATAATTCATAGCAAAAAAAACATGCTACTAATCTATACATTTTCAACAAAAAAAAATAAGAAAGCAAAGAAATTATAGTTTGATATTGTTATAATTAAAAAAGCGACCAAATGGTCGCTTTTCTTTATGCTTTTAAATAGATTAAACATTTATCTAATTCCGGATTCTGCTTAATCAGCGAATTGATGAAAATTTTTAGTTCCTCGATTTCGTAAGGTAACAATCTTTCCAGGGCTTTCTTCACTTCTTTACAGAACAGTGAAACATCAAAACTTACTTTATTTAGCACTGTTTTGGTGTACTCTAACATTGCTCTTGCCATAGGTTATAATTAGGTTTTAGGTTAAAAAGAGTAGATTTATTAATAAGCAACAATTTAAAATTTGTTGAATAAAGATATTAAAAAATGTCTTAACTATATCTTAATATATAAAAATTGTTGTTAAATTTTAATTTTAAAATCTGTTATCACCGTCCAGGATATCACCCAAACCTCCTAGAATACTGCCTTCACCTTTGTCCTTACCTCCTCGTTGTGGTGCACTCGCCAATACACGGCCCGCTAATCGACTAAATGGCAGTGATTGAACAAATACAGTTCCCGGACCTTCTAGTTTAGCAAAGAATAATCCTTCCCCTCCAAAGACCGTATTTTTTATACCTCCTACAAATTCAATATCGTAATCCACAGTTTGGTCAAAACCAACAATGCAACCAGTGTCAACCCGCAATGTTTCTCCAGCTTTCAGTTCTTTCTTTGCCATTGTACCACCTGCGTGGACAAATGCCATTCCATCACCTTCTAATTTCTGCATAATAAAACCTTCTCCCCCAAATAATCCTCTTCCTAATTTCTTTGAAAATTCGATCCCTATGCTAACTCCTTTTGCAGCGCATAAAAATGCATCTTTCTGACAAATAAATTTTCCTCCAAACTCGGTTAGGTCAATAGGTATAATTTTTCCCGGATAAGGCGATGCGAAGGATACATTTCTTTTTCCTGTGAGATTATTATAAAAGGCGGTCATAAACAAACTTTCGCCTGTTAAAATACGCTTGCCGGCACCAAGTATCTTTCCAAGAAACCCAGTATCTTTTTTAGACCCATCCCCAAAAATTGTTTCCATCTTTATTCCGTCATCCATCATCATAAAGCTCCCTGCTTCTGCAACTACACCTTCCTGTGGATCAAGTTCTATTTCTACAAATTGCATTTCTTCACCGTAGATTCTGTAGTCAATTTCGTGTGCTGTCATTTTATTTTAGTTTATAAGTTGATTTGATTATTTGTTGAATTGTTTTTGAATTTGTTACAATTTACTGCCAGTTAAATCTGAATTCTTTAAGCATTGGCAAAAGTTCATTTAACTTTTTAATTTGAGCGTCCATTCAAAATTGAAGCTGGAAACTTCAACTCCCTGTTCATTTCTTCCTATCGATTTCATCCAAATGGTTTGCCCTTCTCCGGTTTCAATTGTTTTTTTAATTGCATCATCAATTAAAAGCCCATCATGACACTCAAAGGTAATTCTACCTCTAGCCTTTTTTGTAAAACTTGCCTTATTATTTAATACCAGCATGGAAATATTTTTTCCACTTTCTTTGATCTTGGACATTACCAAGGCACCTGTTGATAATTCCGCAGCCATACCTTGTACAGCCCAAAACATGGAGTTAAACGGGTTTTGGTTTATCCATCTGTGCTTAACACTTACAATACATATTTCATTGGTTAAGGACTTTGTACGCACACCGCAAAAAAAGGCTGAAGGCAGCTTAAATAATAAGAAAGTATTGAGTTTTTTAGGAGTGATCTTCATCTATTTGCATTTAAGTGTTGCTAAATTTAGACAAAATAATCTACACTCAATAATGTTAAATATATGTTAATTTTTAGTACTTTGTATTGCATAATACCTTCTTTTAGATATATATTTGCATAAGAAACTATTATATGCTTTTAAAAATGTTAACCAATAATCAAAAAAATCTTGCGACATTTATCCATTTATCAACCTTCTCCAGATTTTTTATTCCGTTCGGAAATTTCATAGGTCCAATAGTTTTATGGTCAATTAACAAAAACAAATCAAGCTTTATAGACCAACATGGAAAGCAAATTATAAATTTTCAATTTAGCATATTACTGTATGTTATTATTCTAGGTACCATGATGGTTCCATTTTTTGTTTTTCACATCTTCGAAGGACTTAATTATTTAGATATTGCATTTCATAATAATATCCATATTGATTTTGACAAAGCATCACCTCTACTTTATTTTACAGGTTTTTTAGGTGGTTTTGCTATCCTAGCATTTATAATAGAAATAGTACTAATTATTAAAGCCAGTTTAAAAGCTAGAGATGGTGAGATGTATAAATATCCATTTACTATCAACTTTTTAAAATAACCATCAATCAATCAAAAAATGAACAGTTTCACAATTAAATTCATTAAAACATGAAGATAGAGAACACAAAAGCACAAATGCGTAAGGGAGTCTTGGAATACTGCATATTGTCCGTCTTAAAAGACAATGATGCTTATGTTGCAGAAATTCTAGGAACCTTAAAAGATGCAAAGTTGCTGGTAGTAGAGGGCACCATTTACCCTTTATTAACGAGATTAAAAAATGCCGGATTGCTCAACTACCGTTGGGAAGAATCGACATCAGGTCCTCCAAGGAAGTATTATGGATTAACAGAAACAGGAAAACTGTTTTTAAATGAATTGAATACTACCTGGAGTGAATTACAAAACGCAGTAAATTTAGTAACAAGCATAAAAAAATCGAAAAAATGAATAAAACAGTCAACATAAATTTAGCAGGTATATTCTTTCACATTGATGAAGATGCATACTTAAAACTACAACGCTATCTTGAGGCTATAAAACGTTCATTTACAGACTCTCAAGGACGATCTGAAATCATTTCAGACATAGAGGCACGTATTTCAGAATTATTCTCAGAACGCATCAAAACAGAAAAGCAGGTCATTGGAATGAAGGAAGTCGATGAGGTTATTACCATCATGGGACAACCGGAAGACTATTTAGTGGATGATGAAATTTTTGAAGATGAACCAAAGACTTACACGTCTAGAAGTTCTACCAAAAAGTTATTCAGAGATACTGACAACTCCTATATAGGCGGCGTATCTTCCGGATTAGGCCATTATTTAGGAATTGATGTCATTTGGATTAGATTATTATGGATTCTACTTGCTCTTGGTTCCGGTGGAACATTCATTTTCATTTATATCCTTTTCTGGGTACTAGTCCCTGAAGCCGTCACAACTTCAGATAAACTGATTATGACGGGAGAACCGGTAAACATCAGCAACATCGAAAAAAAAATTAAAAAAGGCCTTGATGAGGTTAGCGAAACAGTAAAAAACGTAGACTATCAAAAATATGGTAAAAAGGTTAAATCAAGTTCGCAAACCTTCTTTGATGCTATAGGGAATGTCATCATGTTCTTCCTAAAGATCTTTGCCAAGTTCATTGGAATTATTTTAATAATAGTTGGTGCAGTTACAATATTTAGCTTATTTGTGAGCTTATTATCACTGGGAACATCATCATTCTTTGAGCCTTGGTGGATGGATTACCCAGATGCATTAATAACTACTGGCATGCCTATTTGGTTAGGGTCCATTATGTTATTCTTCCTTTTCGGAATTCCTGCATTCTTTGTTCTTTATCTGGGTTTAAAAATCCTTATAAACAATCTTAAGTCAATAGGAAATATTGCTAAATTCTCATTGTTAGGATTGTGGTTGTTATCCATAATTGGACTCGTAATTACTAGTGTAAAATGGACTTCTGAGTTTGCGTTAGAATCGACCGTTACTTCAAAAAATGAACTTGTCTATAACACCTCTGACACATTAAACATAAAAATGATTCAAAGTAGTCTAGATAGCTATAAACATGGGATGTACAGAAACAGCGGATTTGAAGTTAAATTCAATGAAAATGACGAAAAAGTTATTTTTTCCCGAAACATTAGACTCACCGTTCGTTCTACAACCGATTCCATACCTTTTTTACAAATTGAAAAGGAAGCAAAGGGAAAGGATTATATTCAGGCAAAGGAAAAAGCGCAAAATGTTAATTATAATTTTACGCTTAATGATAATGTGCTTTTACTGGATAATTTTCTTTTAACAGATTATGAAAATAAGTTCAGAGATCAGAATATTGAGTTGTTCCTGTATTTACCTGAAGGTACTTATGTGAAATTAGATAGCAACCTTGGATCCTTTTTAAATCATTCAAGATATAGTGAAAATATAGTATCTCACAATCATGCTGGTCATTTATTAAAAGTAGGAAAAGATGATGTTGAATGCTTGGATTGTGATTTCGATGAAACTTTTGATAACGCTTTAAGAAATGATAGAGCTAAGGTGAAAATTGATGAAGACGGAGTCATCATAAAAAGTGATGATGTGAATATAATTATTAATGAAGACGGAGTAAAAGCAGAATCTAAAGAAGTGAAAGTTAATATTAATGAAGATGGCATCGATATCAAATCTGATAATTAGACAATTCATCACCTATTCATTACAGTTCAGAAACTATAGTTTCTAAGAATTATAGAATTAAAATACATTTAGTCAATCAATCAAAAAACAAACAATCATGATAACCATTGTCAAAATAATTGCAGCTATATTAATAGACATTCTATTCTAAACCCAATCTAAATCAATTAAACTATGAAACAATTAAAAACGTATTTAGCCGGAATTTTTCTTAGCACAATTTTAATTTCATGTCAGTTTAATGGAAACTTTTCATTCGGAGTTAATGGAAACGGAAACGTGCAGACAAAGGGCAGATCAATCTCGCAAGGTTTTAATAAAATTGAGGTTAGCAGAGGATTAGATGTGTATTTAACACAGGGTAACAACACTTTAATTGAAATTGAAGCCGATGAGAATTTGCATGATATTATCATAACAGCAGTCGAAGGCAATACTTTAAAAATTTATGCCGATGAAAATATAGCCTCTTCAAAATCGCAAAAGGTATTTGTGACTTTCAAGGAAATACAAGAAATTACGTCCACTAGTGGCAGTGATGTATTTTCAACAGGTTTGATTAAATCAGATGTGCTAAAATTAACCACTACAAGCGGAAGTGATATGGATTTGGAAATAGATGTTGATGTTGTGGAGTGCAAATCTACAAGTGGAA
>CBDUIO010000040.1:0-13502 GCA_965367355.1 uncultured Flavobacteriaceae bacterium | reverse complement strand
AGGACATTCTTGTAGTGCTCGATTTGTCTTTCAATAGCTTTTGGTTTGAGCTTGTCAGCTTTTGTGAAAATTATAGAAAACGGAATCAAATTTTCTCCTAACCATTGCATGAAATCAAGATCGATGGGTTGAGGTTCATGCCTGATATCGACCAGAACAAATGCAGAAACCAGTTGCTTTCTCTTGTTAAAATAATCTGTAATAAATTTTTGAAAGATCTTTTTAGCCGACTTAGAGACCTTTGCATAGCCATATCCCGGAAGATCTACCAGGTACCAGTTCTTATTGATCAAAAAATGATTGATCAATTGTGTTTTTCCCGGTCTGCCTGAAGTTTTTGCTAATTTTTTTCTGCTGGTCAGCATATTGATCAATGAAGATTTTCCAACGTTACTTCGTCCAATAAAGGCATATTCAGGAAATGAGTTATTCGGACATTTGGCAACATCGGAATTACTCACAATAAATTCGGCAGAAGTGATCTTCATCATTAAAAAAAATATTATTAAGTAGAATTCTTTTTCTTAAAAGTCTCTATCTATCAGCCACTTATAAAGAATGTCATTAAACCTGTGAGGATGCTCCATCATTGCCGCATGGCCACATTTATCAATCCAAAAAAGATCAGAATCCGGTAATAATTCGTTGAATTCTATGGCTACTTCGGGTGGAGTGACTGTGTCATTCTTGCCCCAAATAATACAGGTGGGAGTTTGTATTTTAGGAAGATCTTTAGCCATGTTATGTCGTATCGCGCTTTTGGCAATAGCAAGTGTTTTTATTAGCTTATTTCTGTCGTTAACAGTTTCATAAACTTCATCAACTATTTCCTTTGTGGCAATTTTAGGATCGTAAAAAACATCCTGAGCCTTCTTTTTAATTACTTCATAATCACTTCTCTTGGTATAGCCTCCACCCATAGCGCTTTCATACAACCCGGAACTGCCCGTTATTACCAGAGCTTTAACCTTTTCGGGGTAATGTTTGGTATGATACAAACCAATGTGACCTCCTAATGAATTTCCGAGAAGAATAACATCATCCAGTCCCTTAAATTGAATAAATTCCTGCAAATATTTAGCAAAACTCTTAACATTTGTTTTTAAAAGAGACATGGAATATACCGGTAATTCAGGAATGATAACTTTATAACCTTTATTCGAAAAGAAATCGACAACACCATCAAAATTGCTTAAACCACCCATTAAGCCATGAAGCACAATAATAGGCTGACCTTCTCCTACCTCAATATAGTTGTATCGACCTTCTTTCTTTAATTTTTGACCCATTGGCTAGCTAATCAAGTTTGTAAAAAAACAAATATAGTTAATTCACAAAACATAGGTATTAATTTAATCTATTTCAAAAAAAATATTTAACAATAGCGAAATGGCTTGATTTGTACCACTTTTTAACACCGTTTAATCATTATAGAATAGGGTGGATTTCTAGGTGTTTGTCGATAAAATCTCTAGGATGAACGAAAACTTATCAACAAAGTGGTAAAATGTGGTAAAAAGTGGTATATTTTTCAATATATTTGAACCTTATATACAGATTATCATGAATTCTTTGATCGGGACATATGAATGCAAGGTAGATGCCAAAGGCAGACTCATGCTTCCTGCTGCTTTGAAAAAGCAGTTGTCTCCCGTGCTACAAAAAGGATTCGTATTAAAACGCGCAGTATTTCAGACCTGTCTTGAATTGTATCCAATGGATGAATGGGAAGTGGAAATGAAGAAAATTGGTAAACTGAATCGGTATGTTAAAAAGAACAATGATTTTATCCGTCGGTTTACTGCTGGTGTAAAAGTAATTGAGGTTGATAATACGGGTCGTTTACTCATTCCAAAAGACTTATTTGCATTTGCGGGAATATCGAAGAATATAGTAGTCTCTACCGCAATAAATATTGTGGAAATATGGGATAAAGATAAATATGAAATGGCTATTGATGATGCAGCACAGGATTTTGCAGATTTGACTGAGGAAGTCATGGGAAAAGATGATAAAGATGATGGAGGTATATCATAGTCCCGTTTTATTAAAAGAATCTGTCGATGGATTGAATATAGTGTCTGATGGTGTTTATGTTGATGTCACTTTTGGAGGAGGAGGACATAGTAAGGAAATATTAAATAGACTAGGACCTAAAGGCAAACTCATAGCATTTGATCAGGATCAGGACGCTCTTTTAAATACAATTAATGACGATAGGTTTACCCTTATCAATGAGAATTTTAGATATGTGAAACGCTTTGTTCGCTTTCATGGCTACAAGCAAGTTGATGGCGTTTTAGCCGATTTTGGCGTTTCTTCTCATCAGTTTGATGTTGCAGAAAGAGGATTCTCTACTCGCTTTGATGCTAATTTGGATATGAGGATGAATCAGCAAGATAAACTTTCAGCATTTCATGTTATAAATGAATATGATGAAGAACAAATTAGACAGGTACTTTTCCAATATGGCGAGTTGAGACAAGCTCCGGCAATGGCTAGAGCGATAGTTGAACAAAGGAAGCAAGAGCCAATTAAAACAACAGGTCAACTAAAAAATGTCTTGCAAAAGTTCTTACAGCATAAAAAGGAGAACAAAGTTTTGGCTCAGATCTATCAGGCAATTCGAATTGAGGTCAATCAGGAAATTGAAGCTTTAAAGGAGTTTCTTTTACAAACTCAAGATTTGCTAAAACCGGGAGGAAGATTGAGTGTGATATCCTATCATTCTCTGGAAGACAGGTTGGTAAAACGGTTTATAAGAAATGGATTATTTGAAGGAGAACCGGAGCGGGATTTGTATGGCAATTTTCAGGTGCCATTTAAAAAAGTAGGTGGATTAATAACGCCGACAATGGATGAAATTAAAATTAATAGCAGGGCACGAAGTGCTAAACTGAGAATAGCAGAGAAATTATAAGTGGTTAAAAAAAGTATTTATGGCATTTTAAAGGGCACTTTTTTAATAAGTGACGATTCCTTTAAAAACTGGAGAATGATAATCTTCATATCAATCCTGGCTATAATAATGATTGCCAGTTCACATAGCGCCGATAAAAAAGTTCACCAGATCGCAAGATTGAATAATGAAGTAAAAGAATTGAGATCTGCCTTTGTAGAGGGTAGAAAAAAATTAATGGGAATAAAGATGGAATCGTCCGTCCTTAAAAAAATGACAGAACTGGGAATTGGGCCATCTGTAATTCCTCCAAAAAAAATTAAAGTAAAATCAAAAAACAAGAACTAATTTGAATAATGAGAAAAACATATTGAATCGTTTATATTTTGTTTCAGGATGTATGTTCCTCTTTGCACTTCTCGTTATTTTTAAACTGGTGAGTATTCAAATTGTCGATGGGGATAAATACCGGCATATTGCAGAAGATCGAACCATAAAAAATGTTGTAATACCTGCAAATCGCGGGAATGTGTATTCAGCCAATGGAAACCTGTTGGCAACGTCAGTTCCTAAATACAATATTTTAATCGATGCAATCACACCAAGTAAAAAAACATTCAATACATATTTAAAACCGCTTTGTGATTCTCTGGCAAAGTATCATGGTAAAAAGTCCGGGTACTACCAACAGGAATTAAGAAAAGCGAGAGCCAATAAAAACAGGTATTTTTTACTTGCCAGAAATATTGGTTATTCTGATTATTTACGATTTCGGAATTTTCCAATGCTCGATCTGGGCGCCTTCAAAGGAGGATTAATCGTGGAGCAATCTACAAAACGAGAACATCCAATGGGAGGAATCGCACAAAGGACTATAGGTTATGAGCGCTTCGACGATCAAGGCAATGTAACCAGACCTGGAATTGATGGTGCTTTTGGAGAACAATATTTACGCGGGACAAATGGCAAACGATTAAAACAAAAAATTGGCAAAGGGCAATGGAAGCCAATTCAGGATTTTAATCAGGTAGAGCCTAAAGATGGATATGATGTGTATACAACTATAGATGTCAATATTCAGGATATAGCCCATCATGCCCTGTTGGAACAATTAGAAAAATATAAGGCAGATCATGGTAGTGTGGTAGTAATGGAAACAAAAACCGGAGAAGTTAAGGCTATTTCCAATCTGGGAAGAAATAAAAACGGACATTACTATGAACGTCTTAATTATGCCGTAGGTGAAAGCCATGAATCGGGTTCCACGTTTAAGCTAATGGCATTAACAGTGGCCCTGGAGGATAAAGTTATTGATACTACTGACATTATTGACACAGAAAATGGCGTCATAAGTTTTTATGGTAAGAAAGTCCGGGATTCTAAACATGGTGGTTATGGCAAGATAAGTGTTGCTAAAGCCTTTGAAGTCTCCTCAAATACCGGAATTGTAAAAATAATTGATCAAAACTACAAGAATAACCCCAAAAAATTTGTTCAGGGTTTATATGATATGGACCTCAATCATAAACTTAACCTACCTATAATTGGTGAACCCGAACCAATTATTCCGCATCCTGATGACAAAAAAAGATGGAGCGGAATTGCCCTGCAATGGATGGCTTATGGCTATGGTGTGTCATTTACTCCGCTTCAAACATTAACCTTCTATAATGCGATTGCCAATGATGGCGAAATGGTTAGACCTCAGTTCTTGAAAGAGGTAAAAGAATTTGACAAGGTTATAGTGCCATTCAAAAAAGAAGTTATCAATTCACAAATATGTTCTAAGGAAACCGTTGCGATAATGAAGCAATTGATGCTAAATGTTGTTGAAAAAGAACATGGTACAGGTCACGGGTTATATTCTCGAAATTTTTCAATGGCAGGAAAGACAGGAACCTGTCAAAAAGATTATAGAGATAAGGACAAATTGAATTATATCTCATCATTTGTCGGGTTTTTTCCGGCAGAAGATCCGAAATATTCCTGCATTGTGGTCATTCATGAACCCGATAAGAGCGTAGGTTATTATGGTGCAGATGTGTCAGGTCCGGTTTTTAAAAAAGTCGCTCAAAAAATATTCACAGATACGCCTATTGTAGATGAAGTGGAAACGCTGGAGGTCAGGAATGCATCGGTAGAGACCGAATATGAAAATTTTTATAAAACAGCTCAGACTTATTTAACAATTATGCCGGATGTCAAAGGTCTGCCAGCCATGGATGCATTGGCCTTGTTGGAAAATATGGGTTTGAAAGTAAAATTATCGGGCAGTGGTATTGTTAAGAACCAATCCATTAATAAGGGAATAAAAGTTAAAAAGAATCAAACAGTGGTTTTAGAAACCTCATGATAGAATTAAAGGACATATTATACAAGGTTACCCTCAATTCTGTAGTTGGCAGCACGTCTGTGGCTATCAATAACATAGATTTCGATTCCCGAAAAATATCCCGAAATGACGCATTTATAGCCATTCCGGGAACACTGGTTGATGGTCATAAATTCATAGACAAATCTATAGAACAAGGAGCAACGGCAATAATATGTGAAACTCTTCCTAAGGAATTCGTTAAAGGGGTCACTTATGTTGAGGTGGACAGTTCAAGTCAGGCTTTAGCGGTTATGGCATCCAACTATTATGGTGTGCCTTCAGAAAATTTGAAATTGGTAGGCATTACCGGGACCAATGGAAAAACTACAATTGCTACCTTATTGTACCAGTTGTTTAAAAAAGCGGGTTTTAAAGTAGGATTGCTTTCAACAGTTAAAGTGATGGTTGATAATGTTGAGTATAAAGCAACACACACCACCCCTGATTCCATTAGCATTAATAAGTATTTAAAGGAAATGAATGATGAAGGTGTCGAGTTTTGCTTCATGGAAGTAAGTTCTCACGGCATTCATCAAAACAGGACCGAAGGATTGATCTTTGAGGGCGGAATATTCACCAACCTGTCTCATGATCATTTAGATTATCACAAAACATTTGCAGACTACAGAGATGTCAAAAAAATGTTTTTTGACAAACTGTCTCCAAAAGCCTTTGCTCTGGTAAATGTCGATGACAAGAATGGCTTGGTTATGTTGCAAAATTCAAAGGCAAAAAAATACACATATGCCCTAAAAACCTATGCAGATTATAAAGCTCAGATTTTAGAGAATCAGTTTGGAGGTCTTCTTATAAAGCTTAATGATAATGAAGTCTGGACGAGATTGATAGGGAGTTTTAACGCATATAATTTAGCTGCAATTTATGGAGCAGCCGATTTGCTGGGACTGGAAAAAGATGAAATTCTTCGCCTGATAAGTGAATTGGAAAGTGTTAGCGGGCGATTTCAATATCTCATTTCTGATGAAAAAATTACAGCAATTATCGATTATGCGCATACACCTGATGCCTTAAAGAATGTTTTGGAAACCATCAATAGTATCCGCACTAAAAATGAAGAACTGATCACAGTAGTAGGATGCGGCGGAGACAGAGATAAGACCAAAAGACCGGTTATGGGGCAAATAGCCTCAGCATTAAGTACAAAGGTCATTTTCACCAGCGATAACCCTAGAAGTGAAGTGCCGGAAACCATTATTGAAGAGATTGAGAAAGGGGTAGAACCGCAAAATTTTAAAAAAACCATGTCAATAGTTGACAGAAAGCAAGCAATTAAAACGGCCTGCCAGTTGGCTAAATCAAATGATATAATCCTGATAGCGGGGAAAGGTCATGAAACCTATCAGGAAATAAATGGTAAACGAATTGATTTTGATGATTTTAAAATAGCAAAAGAATTTTTAAAGCAATTGCAAAAATAATAGAATGAAACCTGGAAATGCCATACTGATCTTGTCTCAGAAGCAGTCGAAAGGTTTAAAACAATAGAAGACAAAACATGTTATACTACTTGTTCGAATATTTAGAAAAACAATATCAGTTCCCGGGAGCATCTGTATTTCAATTCATTTCCTTTAGAGCTGCCGTGGCCATCATTCTGTCACTGTTGATATCAACAATATTTGGTAAGAAGATTATCAATTTATTAAAACGTCAACAGGTTGGTGAATCTGTGAGAGATCTTGGTCTTGAAGGACAAATTGAAAAAGCAGGAACACCTACTATGGGTGGAATAATCATTATTCTGGCAACACTCATTCCGGTTCTATTGGTTGCAAAATTAGATAACATCTATGTCATCATGCTTATAGTCGCAACAATTTGGATGGGACTGATAGGATTTATAGATGACTACATTAAAGTATTCAAAAATGACAAGGATGGGCTCAGTGGTAAATTTAAAATACTGGGTCAGGTAGGTCTGGGGGTATTTGTGGGAGCCGTCATGTATTTTCATCCGGGAGTGACTATTAAACAGGAAAAAATGATATCTGCTGAGACTACCATTAGTATAACAGAAGGTTCTCAAAAAGTGTTTAGTCCGGAAGAAAAATCAACCAAAACAACCATTCCTTTTGTGAAGAATAATGAGTTTGATTATGCCACTTTAATTACCTGGATGAATAAGGATTTTGCAAATTATGCATGGCTGATTTTTATTCCTATTGTAATTTTTATAGTAACTGCCGTTTCCAATGGCGCAAATTTAACCGATGGAATTGATGGATTAGCGGCGGGAAGCTCCGCCATAATAGTATTTGCACTAGCCATTTTTGCCTTTTTATCTGGTAATATCATCTTTTCAGATTATCTCAATATCATGTTTATCCCAAGATTAGGGGAAACTGTGGTCTTTATTGCTGCTTTTGTAGGTGCCCTGATCGGGTTTTTATGGTACAACACCTATCCTGCCCAAGTGTTTATGGGTGATACCGGAAGTCTGACAATTGGAGGCGTGATAGCTGTTATTGCTATTGCGGTGAGAAAGGAATTACTGATACCGATTTTATGTGGAATCTTTTTTGCTGAATCGCTGTCTGTCATTCTTCAGGTTAGCTGGTTTAAATATACAAGGAAGAAATATGGAGAAGGCAGGCGCATTTTTAAAATGTCACCCTTGCATCACCATTATCAAAAAGGAGGATATCATGAAAGTAAAATTGTTACAAGGTTTTGGATCGTCGGAATTTTTCTGGCTATTCTATCCATAGTGACTTTGAAACTAAGATAAAATGAAGAAGCTGGTGATTCTCGGAGCCGGGGAAAGCGGCGTTGGTACTGCTCTTTTAGGAAATGCCAAAGGATTTGAAATATTTGTTTCTGATAAAGGATCAATAAAAGAAAATTATAAAAACGTTCTTATAAATAATGAGATTGAATGGGAGGAAGGAAAGCATACAGAATCAGAAATTCTGAAAGCAGACCTGGTCATGAAAAGTCCAGGAATCCCTGATAATGTTCCACTTGTGAAACAACTATTTGAAAAAGGAATTCCTGTTATTTCTGAAATTGAATTCGCATCCAGATTTACCGATGCAACCATAATTGGAATAACAGGGAGTAATGGTAAGACCACAACGGCAACGTTGACACATCATTTGTTAAAGAATGATCTGGAAGTGGGTCTAGCCGGAAATATAGGAGACAGTTTTGCTAAACAGGTCATGGAGAAGGATTATCCGTATTACGTTCTGGAGATCAGTAGTTTTCAATTAGATGGCATTGTTGGTTTTAATCCGAACATAGCAGTTTTAACCAATATTACTCCGGATCATTTAGACCGATATGATTACAAATTTGAGAATTACATCAATTCAAAATTCAGGATAGTAATGAATCAGTCAGATAAGGATTATTTCATTTATGATGCCGATGATGAGGTCATAAATGAGTGGATTAAGAACAATTCAGTTCAATCAAATTTATTACCCTTTTCCTTAAAGGAAAAGGTTTCAAATGGTGCGTATTTAGACAAAAAAGAAATCATAATAACTATTAATAACAACAAAATAACTATGCCAACCGCAAAATTAGCTTTAGAAGGAAATCACAATATCAAGAATGCAATGGCAGCTGCAACTGTGGCCCATTTATTGAAGATCAGGAAGCAGACCATTCGTGAGAGTTTAGAAAACTTCCAGGGCGTTGAGCATCGTCTGGAGCATGTGCTTAGGATCAATAAAGTAGAATACATAAATGATTCTAAAGCAACAAATGTCAATGCTACGTATTATGCGTTGGAAAGCATGGATGCACCAACAGTCTGGATTGTTGGAGGTCTGGATAAAGGAAATGATTATAAAACATTGTATCCTTTTGTCAATGAAAAAGTAAAGGCCATCATTTGTTTGGGAGTAGACAATGAAAAACTGTTTAAAGCTTTTGGGAATATGGTGGATATAATTGTTGAAACCCAGTTTATGAGCGAGGCAGTCAAAATAGCCTATAAGATTGCAGATGCAGGAGATAATGTACTGTTATCGCCGGCTTGTGCCAGTTTTGATCTGTTTCAAAATTATGAGGACAGAGGACGACAATTTAAAAATGCAGTAAGAAATTTATAATTAAATAATAAAGTCAGGTTGAGTTAGACGGTGAAGAACGCAGTTGAAAGAAAGGATCTCCCGGGATACTTTCTAAAGCTTAAAGGAAAAACGAAATGCAAACAGTATTTAATAACATAAAAGGAGATAAGCTAATCTGGGCCATCGCAGCTCTATTAGCTATTTTTTCATTCCTCCCTGTTTATAGTGCTGCAAGCAATTTAGCATATGTAAGTGGAGATGGTAATACATTTAGCTTTTTTATAAAACATTTCATGCATTTATTCCTTGGGTTTTCCATTATGTATGGAATCCATAAGATCCCATACAAATATTTTAGAGGATTGTCCATGATCATGATACCAATTGTCTTGGTGCTATTAGTTGTTACGCTACTTCAGGGCACAACAATTGAAGGCGCTAATGCAAGCAGATGGATACAAATTCCGTTCGTTGGGATGTCCTTCCAAACATCCACTTTAGCTTTTGTAGTATTAATGGTATATGTAGCAAGGTATCTTTCTAAAATCAAGGACAGGAAAGTTTCTTTTAAAGAAACGATTTTGCCTTTATGGTTACCGGTTTTTATTGTTTTAGTATTGATTCTTCCGGCAAATTTTTCAACAGCAGCCATAATTTTTGCAATGATCATTGTGCTGGCATTTTTGGGTGGATATCCGCTTAGATATCTGGGAGCAATCATTGGGGTTGGATTAATTGGCCTTGCTTTATTTGTGTTAGTTGCAAAGGCATTTCCCGATGCCATGCCTAACAGAATTGATACCTGGATGAGTAGAATAGAAAATTTCGCAAATCCGGAAGATACTGTAGAAGATTATCAAATAGAAAAAGCAAAAATTGCCATAGCAACAGGGGGAATAAAAGGTGTTGGACCCGGAAAAAGCATACAAAAGAATTTTTTACCTCAATCCTCATCAGATTTTATATATGCAATTATCATAGAGGAATACGGCTTGTTTGGTGGACTTTTCTTAATGAGTTTGTACTTGTTATTATTGTTTAGGATCGTGATCGTTGCCCAGAAAGCAGATTCATTTTTTGGAAAATTGTTAGTGATAGGTGTGGGTATACCAATTGTCTTTCAGGCATTGATAAATATGGCAGTAGCGGTTGAGCTTTTTCCCGTAACGGGTCAAACCCTTCCTTTGATAAGTAGTGGAGGGACCTCCATATGGATGACTTGCCTGGCATTGGGAATTATTTTAAGCGTTAGTGCAAAAAGACAGGAATTAAAGGAAAAGGAGAGTTTAGAGGATAATCCTTTGAAAATATTAAGTGAAACAATTTGATTATTTACGAATTACGATTTTAGAAGCACGAATTAATGAAAGAGATATTAAAAAATAGAACAAAAGAATTTGCAATTGATTGTTGGAACCTTTGTGAAAAATTTCCTATAACACGTGAATACAATGCCTTTTGTAATCAATTGATAAGATCTTCTAGTTCTGTTGGAGCAAATTATAGAGCAGCCTGTAGAGCTAAATCCAATGCTGATTTTATTAATAAATTAAAAATTGTTGAGGAAGAAGCTGATGAAAGTATGTATTTCCTGGAATTACTTTTGGAAGTTAGTAAAAAAGAACATAAAGAAATAAAAAGGTTATATCAAGAAGCAAATGAATTATTATCCATAACAGTGGCATCAATAAAAACAATGAGAAATCGTCAATCGTCAATCGTCATCCCGATAGCTATCGGGAGTAAATCGTGAATCGTCAACACAAAATATATAAAATAATACTTTCCGGTGGAGGAACGGGAGGACATATCTATCCTGCAATTGCCATTGCTGATGAGCTTAAGTCCAGACATCCTGAAGCTGAATTCTTATTTGTTGGAGCGAAGGACAGAATGGAAATGGAAAAAGTTCCGCAGGCAGGTTATAAGATCATCGGGTTGTGGATTACAGGAATCCAGAGAAAACTGACTCTTAAGAATCTTATGTTCCCGTTTAAATTGGTTAGCAGCTTGATGAAATCAAAAAAGATCATTAAAGATTTCAAACCGGACATTTGTATAGGGACCGGAGGTTTTGCAAGCGGACCCTTATTGCAGACAGCAACGTCTATGGGAATTCCAACTTTAATTCAGGAACAAAATTCTTTTCCGGGCATCACCAATAAATTGCTGTCTAAAAAAGTTAATAAAATATGTGTTGCTTACGACAATCTTGATAGGTTCTTCCCAGAAGAGAAAATAGTAAAAACGGGCAATCCGGTACGTCAGGATCTATTGGATATTGAAAATAAAGTTGAAGAAGGGTTAGCCTATTTCAATTTGCAAAAAGGCAAACAGACCCTATTGGTTATTGGAGGTAGTCTCGGTTCAAAACGAATTAATCAGCTGATCAAAAAAGAGATCGATTATTTCCTTACCAATAACATTCAGGTCATCTGGCAATGCGGCAAGTTGTATTATGAAGAATATAAAATGGACGGACATAATAAGCATATGAAATTACACGCTTATTTGAACAGGATGGATCTGGCCTATGCCGTTGCCGATTTTATCGTTTCAAGGGCAGGCGCGGGTTCAGTTTCAGAATTATGTATCGTAGGTAAACCTGTCATTTTTATTCCATCTCCAAACGTTGCAGAAGATCATCAAACTAAAAACGCACTGTCTATAACAGAAATGGAAGCCGGTATTTTGATCAGGGAAGCCGATCTGGAAGTTGATTTTGAAAATAAATTCACACAATTGATAAAATCAAAGGATAAGCAAAAAGTACTGGGAGATAATATTAAAAAACTGGCTTTGGTAAATGCAACCCGGCAGATTGCAGATGAAGTAGATAAACTATTAAAAAATAAATAAAGTCGGAAGACGAAAAGGTTAAAATTTTAAAACAGAAACATTGAACTTGAACAACATACATAATTTTTATTTCATTGGAATTGGAGGCATAGGCATGAGTGCACTGGCCAGATATTTCCATGCAAATAATAAATATGTTGCAGGTTATGACCGGGTTAGATCTGAAGTGACCGAGAGTCTGGAAAATTTGGGCATTAAGATCCATTTTAAAGATTCGGTTGCAAACATTCCATCCAGATTTTTAAATCCGGAAACTTCCCTGATAGTATATACTCCCGCCATTCCAAAGGACCATATGGAATTAGTCTATTTCAAAAATAACGGATTTGAGGTTTTAAAGAGATCAGAGGTTTTAGGATTGATTACTAAAAACACGGTTTGTCTGGCAGTCGCCGGAACTCATGGAAAAACCACTACAACGAGCATTCTGGGGCATTTGTTAATTGAATGTGATGTGAAGGTGACAGCGTTTTTAGGCGGAATTGCTGAAAATTATAATTCAAATTTAATTTTAAACGGCACAGAGGTAACTGTTGTGGAAGCCGATGAATTTGATCGTTCGTTTCTCACCCTATCGCCCGACATGGCCTGTATTACATCTATGGATGCAGATCATCTGGATATTTATGGTGATGCAGATTCCTTGAAGAGTTCATTTATACAATTCTCACAAAAAATAAAGCCTGATGGTAAACTATTTGTTAAAAATGGTTTGCCTCTCAAAGGAATAACCTACGGAATCGAGGATGACAGTGACTATGTGGTACAAAATATAAAAATAGAAAAAGGAGCCTATGTTTTTGATGTAAAAACACCAAAGACCGTGCTTAAAAATATACAATTTAACCTGCCTGGTAGACATAATCTGTCGAATGCATTAATAGCTTTGGCGATGGCTGTAGAATATGGATGTCCCTCTAAACAGCTCGCCAAAGCTCTCGCATCTTACAAAGGGGTTAAACGTCGATTCAGTTATCAGATCAAAACAGAAAACCTGATACTTATTGACGACTATGCGCATCATCCGCAGGAGATCAATGCTGTGCATGATGCCATAAGAGAAATGTACCCAAATAAAAAAGTATTAGCCATTTTTCAACCGCATTTGTTTAGCAGGACAAGGGATTTTGCAGATGATTTTGCAAAAAGCCTTTCACAATTTGATGAAATACGGTTATTAGATATTTATCCTGCAAGAGAACTTCCAATAGATGGAATTAATTCAGGTTGGCTCTTGGATAAAATTGAGAATCCGCATAAAAAACTTATTGAAAAAAAAGATATATCGGCCGAGATCGAAAAAAGTGATGCCAAAGTGGTACTCACT